>JBAUIA010000332.1:0-10845 GCA_049680565.1 Phototrophicaceae bacterium | reverse complement strand
TGGTGGGCTGATGCCATGTATCTACCTGCATTAGCGAATCATCCTCATGCAGAGATTACAGCAATTTGTGGACGTAACCGCGAGAATGCCCAAAAAATGGCGGATACTTGGCAAATTCCGCATGTATTTACAGATTATGAAACCATGCTTGATGCTGATATGCTTGATGCGATTATTATTTGTACACCGAACGATACACACTATCCCATTACGATGAAAGCCCTCGAAAATAATATTCATGTTTTATGCGAAAAACCAATTGCTTTATCTTATAAAAATGCCAATGAGATGGCGACACTTGCTCAAGAACGTGGGCTAAAACATCTTGTACCATTTACGTATCGTTTTATGCCGACAGCACGCTATATCAAAGAATTGATTGATGCAGACTACATCGGCAAACCCTATCATCTGAACATGCGTTATTACACAGGGTTTGCCCGTGATGGCAATTATATGTGGCGATTTGATACCAAACGCGCAGGCTCAGGCGTGATTGGTGATATTGGGGCGCATTTCTTGTATGTGGCGGAATGGCTCTATGGACCAATTCAGCATATTTATGCCCAGACAACCAACCATGTTGATCGCCCTAAAAATGATCCGAATGGTGAGCCTTATGATTTGGGCGAGGATGATGCGATTTTAAGTTTTCAGTTCGAGAATGGCGCAACAGGGGTCATTCATGTGACGGCTGTTTGCTATGAAGATACACCATTTGGACAAACACATCATATGGAGTTGCATGGTTCGGGTGGCACGCTCTATACATTTACAGATTGGGATACGATTCAGCAAGTTAAAGGTGCGAAAGTCAGCGAGGGGATGCTACAAGAATTGCCCATTCCTGAGCATATCTGGGGGACGGCTCGCCGTGATACAGTCCATAATACCTATCGTGATTTATTCCGTAAAGAAAATTTCATGATCGGGCAATTTATCACGGCGATTGTAGATGATGTGCTGCCCAGCCCAAATCTCAATGATGGCGCACGGATTCAACGGATTATCGAAGCCTGTTTGCAAAGTGCAAAAACAGGGCAACGTGTCGAAATTGCGAGCATAAGCTAAGATTTCATCTACAAAATAGGGCATCGCACAAAACGGATGCCCTACTATTAGAATCTGTGACTATAGTAAATTGTAAATCACTCTGTTTCTTTGCCAACCATTGGCAATGATTTCGCTTTACCGTCTAAATTACCTCTCAAGTACGCATATTCTGGGTCATCATAAGGGGGCGTTCCACGCGCCTCATCTAATAAATCGCCAGCAAGATAATTCAAGAAATAGATATTTGCTTCTGGCGCTGCTGCTGTCGAATGAAAGCCTTGTGTGACGAGAACACAATCTTTATTTTTGATGACGAAGGTTTCATCGAAGTCAGTATCGACGCGATAATTACGATGAAAACCAAAGCCATTTTCTGGTGTCATACGGAAATAGTAAGTCTCTTCCAGATACGCTGAATCACCATAGCCATCATGGCAATGCGGTGGATAGCCTGACCACGCACCACCGGGGACATAGACTTCAAATAAGATGAGGCGCTCTGCGGGTAAAGGGTGCGCCAAAATATGATTGACTTGGCGCGTTGCTGCACCACCGCCACGCACTTCAACTTTCATTTCGTCAGGTCGAAATAAGCGAATTGGATATTTACCTTCAGCAGGCGCACTGCCAATCGCAAATTCAAATGTGCTGCTTGCTTTGACAGTCACTGTTTGTTGTGGTGGGGTGTATAATACATGCGGTAATTCTTCAAACACGCCTTTACGAGCAACATCGAAGGATTGTCCACCAACACGTAACGTTGCACTGCCTTCTATGGGGACGAGTGCGATTTCTGTGCCCTCTGTTTGATGGGTATAGGTTTCGCCACTTTGTAAGCGTACAATCCGATATGATAAATAATCCCAGTTTGCACTTTCTGGGGTGATGTCCATTACAATTTGCTGATCGTCATTTGATTTGATGAGATGTTCGCTCATTAGAAACCTCCATTGTTATCAATAAATGTCATAATTTCGTCGTGGTATGCCATCGCTTTCGAGCATCCATTGCGTGTAACAACTAGTGCGCCACAAGCATTGGCTAATCGTGCGCTTTTATACCAATCCCAACCTTGTAAACGCCCGTAGATTAATCCACTTGCAAAAGCATCACCAGCACCAACGGTATTGAGGACTTCAACAGGGAAGCCAGCGACATTTTCTATAGGATGATTAGCGCGAATGATGCTCACGCCATTTGCACCACGTTTGACAACGAGTGTTATAGTTGGGTAACGCTCTAGTAGTGATTGTAACAAATGGTCTAAATAAGTTTGGTCACTGACAGCATTGCCTTGCATGATTGACTCGGGGTGTGGTGCTAACGCTGCGAAAAATTCTTCTTCTGTACCGATAAGCACATCGACACTCGCAAACACCGTCCGAACATTAAGCCCATAAGCGCGTGGATGCGTCCATTGGTCAGGGCGTAAATCCAAATCCATGAATACAATTGTTTCTGCTTGATGCCCAACTGTTGCAGCATAGAGTGTTGCATCACGGCATGTACCACGACTGAGGGCTGTTCCTGATAGCAATAATGCCCGACTATCTGCAATGGGTGCAGCGTCAATATCATCAATCGTCAGGTGAATATCTGCGGCATTATCCCGATAAAATACCAATGGAAACTGGCTAGGAGGTTGGACACCGACAACCGCCATACCAGTGCGTGTGCCTGCTTTGCGCGGAATATAGTGTGTATCCACTTTTTCATGATTGAGGGTCTCAATTACAAAATCGCCTGTTTTATCATCGCCGACGGCTGTTATTGCAGCAACAGTTAAGCCTAAGCGTGCCGATGCAATTGCAATATTGGTGGGGCTGCCACCAACACTGGTCTCAAACGATTCGATTTTTTCAAAAGGCGCACCAATGGACTCAGAAAATAAGTCCATTGAGACACGTCCTAATGTCATCAGATCGAAACTCATGCCATGCCTACATCTTTAAGATAGGCGAGATTGCGTTTTGCACTCTTGAGCGGATCAAGCCCACTATCAGGCAAAATATCTTGCTCAACGATTGCCCAACCGTCGAAATCAATATCTTGTAAGACCGTTAGCAATCCAGCAAAATCCACAGTCCCTTTGCCGAGTTCAGGGAAAACATCGACTTCGACCCCTTTGAAGTAATCCCATTCATTTTGGCGGATGGTTTCGAGTACTGTTGTGTCACATTCTTTGAGGTGCAAATAATGTAAGCGACTACCCAAGCGACGCGCACAATCAACAGGATCATCACCACCGTAGGTGCTATGGGCGGTATCCAAGCATAAATTGAGATAACGCGGGTCGGTATCATGCATCAAACGATCCACTTCTTCGCCAGTTTCGACATATGCGCCAACATGCGGATGATAAACCGCTTTTAAGCCATATTCTTCGAGCGCGAGTTTGCCATAAGCATTGGCATTTGCTACGAAACTTTTCCAATCATCGCCTGATAAACCATCTTCTGGACGGATACGCCCTGCACGCGCTGCGCGATTATCACTGGCAAATAATAGGTCAGATAAGACAACCCATTCGCATCCCATATCTGCGAGAACTTTTGTCGTTGTGATGGTTTCATCATATTCCGTTTGTTTGGCAGCAGGATTAACCAAATTAATTTGTACATAAGCTGAAATCAGTGTCAGACCGAGTTCTGCAAGGCGTGGTGTTAAGATACTTGCATCTTGTGGTAGATACCCATAAGGTCCTAATTCTGTGCCGACATAGCCAGCTTGGCTAATTTCTTGCATGACTATATCCCAGTGGGGAACATTGGGTGTGTCTTTCATCAGAACGCCCCATGATACAGGCGCGGTTGCAATTTTTATGTTCATCAAATTTTCCTTTTGTGATTTAAAAATAGTTACCAATAAAATCGTTGATCTTTGCGTCCTGCTTCACGTTCTGCGACTAGTTTTTGGGTAGTTTCATCAGCCGTGACTTCCGCGCCGAAAACATCCCACCAGATGCCAGAACGTGGTAATCGACTATAGCGCTCAATTGGCACGACGATCATGCAAGACCGTGTTTCAGATTTTGCTTCCGTGAGCGCTGATTTGAGTGTGTCTTCAGCATCGGCATACCATGCACGTAAGCCAATACTCTCGGCATTTTTGACATAATCAATTTCAATGAAATCACCTGCGTCAAGTGTGTCGGTTGCTTCATCACGCACGCGAAATTCATTACCCAAGCTGTGTCCAACCAAGACCTTTTGATGTCCATGAATGGATTGATAGCCATTATTATCGAGTAGAATCACGGTTAATTTAATGCGTTCTTGAATTGCAGTGACGAGTTCCATCGGGTGCATCATATAATTGCCATCACCCAAGAAAACATAGATTTCATCTTGATTATCTTTTGCCATTTGCACCCCAATCGCACCCGGAATATCGTAACCCATGCAAGAATTGCCAAATTCAAGATGGAGGTTACGCCCAGCAGTCGCTTCAAATAGTTGATGTAAATCACCGGGAGGTGTTCCTGCTGCTGATAGTAAGGTATCGCCTGATGACATAAAGTCATTGAGGATACCGATGACTTGGGCTTGGCTGATGCGTTCATCAGGGTATTGCACATAAACTTCATCCCGTTTTTTCTGTAACCACATCTTGCGATCTGCTGCTAGGGCATCGACATAATCTGTGTTTGGGGTAATGCCTGCTGCTTGACCCATCACGATTAATTTTTTGAGTGTTTCGCGTGCATCAGCAGTGATTGGTAATGCACCGAGTTTGTTGGCATGTAAGCTACTCACATTAATGCTGATAAATTGCACATCAGGATTTTGCCATGCTGAATATGATCCTGTAGCGAAATCGGCAAGCCGTGTTCCAATTAAGAACACAACATCCGCATCGCGGGCATATTTACCCGATAGCGGCGTACCTGTGTGTCCACTGCCACCAATCAATAGGGGAGATTCTTCTTTGAGTGCGCCTCGTCCAGCATGAGTTTCGCCGACAGGAATCCCAAAAGCATCAGAAAAAGCACGTAATTCATCCCATGCTTTTGAATAATGCACACCACCTCCTGCAAGGATGTAAGGACGCTTTGCTGTTTTAAGCAAGGCTAGCGCTTCTTCTAAACGACGTTCATCAGGCTGACGGCGTTCAATCCGCCACACTTTTTTGTTGAAGAAATTCACAGGATAATCAAAGGCGACACTCTGAATATCTTGTGGCAAAGCAATGGTCACCGCGCCTGTTTCGACTGGATCAGTTAAGACGCGCATCGCTTCCGGTAAGGCATATAAAATTTGTTCGGGACGGCTCATGCGATCAAAGAAACGACTGACGACACGAAAGGCATCAGTCACGCTCATATCCATTGAAATAGGATGTTCAATGTCTTGTAATACTTGCCCTTGAAAGCGTGTTGCATAGTAATCCGATGGCAAGAGCAATACAGGTTGACGATTAATGGTGGCGGTTGCAGCCCCTGTAATCATATTAGTTGCACCGGGTCCGATTGAACTGGTACATGCCATCGTTGCTTGCCGAAATTTGGTGCGTGCAAATGCAGCCGAGGCATGAACCATAGATTGTTCATTACGCGGTTGATGATAGGGGAGTCCATCGCCGTACTCAACCAATGCTTGGCTCAAGCCTGAGACGTTTCCATGCCCAAAGATTCCCCATATCCCTTGAATGAAGCGTTGTTCTTCACCATCGTATTCACTATATTGCGCTTTCAAAAATTGAATCAGCGCTTGCGACATAGTGAGTCGAATGGTTTCTTGCTGACTAAATGGCTTAAAATACATAAAACCCTCTTAAAATAATTTTGTTCAATTTTTAGACGCTAATATTATTCTGTGCCTCGCTCACCGATATTGGGTTTTGGTGCAAACCCTGCCCCGATGACCGATTGGTCAAATTCGAGGACTGTCCCTGTTAATAAGCCTGACTCTTCCGACGCGAGATAGGCAATAGCACGCGCTGCTTCGTCTGTTTTAATCAAACGCCCAAAAGGTTGTTCTGCTTCGGCAGCTTCTAACCAATCTTGACCATTGCTATGATGTTTACGCTGAATCACATCTTCGCCGGGGGTATCCATCCAACCTAAGTTAATTGCATTGACCCGTATCCGATAGCGCATGACAGCATAAGCAACACTTTTGGTTAATACGACTAATGCGCCTTTCGAGGTGGAATAAGGAATCAGAAAAGCAGGTCCTCCATGTGCAGTATTGCTGGTAATATTGACGATTGATCCGTTGATTTGCTCACGGCGCATCAGTTTGATAGCATCTTGCATCAATAAGAAGGGCGCACGAACATTGATTGCCATCATATCATCCCATAATTCAGGTGTTGTATCCCAAATTGAACCGCGTTCGGTATAACCAGCACCATTGATGAGAATATTGACTCTACCAAATTTTTCATCAGCCGTTGCAATTACACGTTGACAATCTTCCACGCTCAATAAATCCATTTGTACAAAATGCGTCTCGCATCCTTGTTGGGTGAGGTCGTTAGCAACCGCATCACCGCGTTCACGATTACGTCCACAGATGATGAGTCCTGCTGCACCACGCTCCGCAAAGAGACGTGCCGTTTCTTCGCCTAATCCTTGTGTACCGCCTGTGATGACTGCATATTGACCATCAATTGAACTAAAATTTTTGCTCATGATTGCACATCTTCCCATTGTCCACTTTTCCAAGAACGGATCATCGCATCATGAACGTGTGCAACTGCCAGTGCGGAATCAAAGCCCGGTGCAATTTGCTCATTTTCTGTGACCGATTTTAAGAAGTGATAGGCTTCAATAACTTTTAAATCTTCATAACCAAGTCCTGAGCCTTCACCCGGATTGAAGTTGCCATGATGCGGATATTGGTCACCGCCAACAAGGCGCATGAAGCCATCATGCATGCCATCTTCTGTGGGTAAATAGGCTTTGAGTTCATTCATACGCTCGAAATCCCAAGCAACAGCCCCTTTAGTGCCGTTTAATTCAAACGCAAATTCATTCTTAGGACCAAAAATTGTTCGTGATACTTCCAAAGATCCACGCACGCCATTTTCAAATTCAACCAATACACCAACATAATCTTCATTGGTGACAGGGCTAGTTGGATCATCGGGCGCACCTACAGAATAATGTGTTCCTTTGCCCGGAATCGGAATTGGGCGCTCGGTGATGAAGGTATGGCTATTACTCACGACACGTTTGACTGCACCATTGAGATAGATTGCCATATCGACAACATGCGCCATAATATCGCCTAAAACACCATAGCCTGATGTATTAAAGTCAAAGCGCCATGATGATAAACCAAGTGGATTACTGCCGTACATGGCAAAGAAACGTCCCCGAAAGTGTGTTAAGTCGCCTAATTTGCCTGCATCGATTAGCTTTTTGGTGTGCATAACCATCGGTGCCCACCGATAATTGAAGCCAACAAAAGTTAGGATGCCAGCTTCACGCGCAATTGCTGCAATTTCCATTGTTTCTTGGGGAGTACGTCCGACAGGTTTTTCGCAGAAGATGTGCTTACCAGCCGCCGCTGCTGCTTTGACGATTTCGACATGCAGGTAGTTTGGTGTTGCAATATTGACAATATCAACATCAGGATGATTGATGACATCTTGCCAAACACTACTGGATTGCTCGAATCCAAGCATTTCTTGTGCTTTTTCTGCACGCTCCAAAACATTATCAGAGCAGATGACAAAACGTGGTGTAAATGCTGCATCAGGGAAACGCTGAGTCACCATACCATATGAGCGACTATGAACCTGCCCCATCCAACCCATACCAATAACGCCAATACCGATTTGTTTTTTTGTCATAAAATTTCCTAATGAATAATTATAAATAAATACGGTTACTTTATGGATACAATTCATCTTAAATCTTACAAGATGCCCCGTATTCCACACACAATTTCTATTCAATTTTCTTATCATCGTAGCGCGTTAAATGGGGATTGTCAATTATGATGCAACGAAAAATAAATTTATTATAATTTGTTGCGCTATAACCAACAAGTATGTTGTAACTGCAATGACTGTTTATGTTTTTAGTAGATGAGATGTTGAGATACTATGGGCGGAGACCTCTATCAGAAAGCTGACAAAGGTCTTGTTTGATTGATATATGGACTAATCTTCGTAACGAATGTCCATGCGTTGCCCACTGCTTGCTGAAGCGAGAATAGCATCACAAATGACAGCATTGCGATAACCATCGACAAATGTTGCGCCATACGGGGCTACATCTGTATCGTTGACAATTGCACGGAAAAAGTGGTCAAACTCATGCACAAAACTATGTTCCCACCCAATCGTATGTCCATGCGGCCACCAATTTTCCCAATAGGGATGATAGGATTCCGTGACGAGGACATTACGAAATCCTTGTGTGGTATTCGGTTCATCATCTGCCCAGAATACATTGAGTTCATTAATACGTTCTAAATTAAATTGGATGCTGCCATGCTCGCCGTTGATTTCAAAGCTATTGAAATTTTTGCGTCCTTTAGCAAAACGTGTGGCTTCGACGGTGCCAAGTGCGCCATTTTCAAATTCCATCATAGCGACAAAACCATCATCAACATCGGCTTTTGCCATACCACCAGAGCCATCTGGGCGTTCCGTCATCCATGTCTGAGCATACCCCATCACAGATTTTGGCTCACCAATTAAAAAGCGAGCTAGATCAATGATGTGTGATCCAAGATCACCCATTGCACCACTGCCAGCAATATCTTTCTTGAAGCGCCAGCTAATGGGCATATTTTTATCCATACCCCATTCTTGCAAATAGACCGCACGCCAATGGTAAATCCGTCCGAGTTTGCCACTTTCAATCAATTTTTTCGCTTGCATGATGGCAGGTACAAAGCGATAGTTAAAGGCGACCATATGCTTGACACCTGCTTTACGGACAGCGTCTAACATCGACATGGATTCTTCTGCGGTACGTCCAAGTGGTTTTTCACAAAAGACGTGTTTACCTGCTTGTGCAGCAGCGATTGTTGGCTCGGCATGGGCGTTGTTCGGACCCCCATTATCAAATACGTCAATATCATCATTGGCGAGCATATCGCGCCAATCGGTATACGCATTTTCGTAACCATAACGCTTGGCAGCTTCCTTGACGGCAGCTTCGTTGCGTCCTGCAATACCGACCATGCGTGGAATAGCTGCGGGTGGGTACATCATATATGGAATGGTGCGGAAGGCATTGCTATGAGCTTTCCCCATAAAGGCATATCCGAGCATACCAATGCCAATTTCAGGGGCATCGCCATCGGATGCTTTACCTGCCATACTAGTGAAACTGCTGCTTGGTTTTTCATCAGCCATCTGAGTCTTCCTTTCCTAAAATCGTTTATAAAAAACTGGGAATTAAAAAAAGGTGGTGGACAGTATTCATACTGTCCCTACAAAACCCTGATTTTAAGCAGAAATGTAGGGACGTAATGTATTACGTCCGAAAATTCTAATTACCTAGAAAATTATCTATCAATCAGCAAACGCCGCATCAAAGGCAACATCGGAAGCCCCGAAGTCATTTTTCTTGACCCATGCTGCGGATTCAGTTGCGCCAAATTCACGATCCATTCCGCTATCTTCCCACTCAACGGATAGGGGACCTGTATAACCTGCACGGTTAAGCGCTCGAATCATCTCATCAATATCGAGATCACCATGTCCACAAGAGACGAAATTCCATCCTCGGCGGTTATCACCAAAGTTGAGATGCGATCCTAAAATGCTGCGCGTGTTATCGAGGCGGACTTTACTATCTTTAACATGCACGTGATAAATTTTCTCAGGGAAGGCATCAATGAATTTGGCAGGGTCAAAGAGTTGGTGAATAAAATGTGAGGGATCAAAATTGAAACCAAATGCCTCACGATGATTGAGGACTTCGAGGGTTTTTTCTGCTGTATAAATATCGTAGGCAATTTCAGCAGGATGGCACTCTAAAGCGAATTTGATACCTTCTTCATCAAAAACATCTAAGATTGGATGCCAACGGTCAGCAAATTCTTGATAGCCAGCTTCAATCATGGCATCTGATGTGGGCGGAAAGCGATAGAGCATGTGCCAAATTGGACTACCTGTGAAACCATTAACAACAGGTACACCGAATTTTTTGGCAGCACGCGCAGCATTCATCACATCTTCCGCGCAACGTTGACGCACACCTTCAGGGTCGCCATCACCCCATAGCTTATCAGATAAGATTTCACGATGACGGGCATCAATGACTGCATCAGAAACACATTGCCCAACAAGATGGGTACTAATAGCGAAGCATTTTAAACCATGTTTTTCCAGAATATCCCAACGTGATTGTACATAGCCATCATCTTCAAGGGCTTTATCAATTTCAAAATGATCGCCCCAGCAAGCAAGTTCTAAGCCATCATAGCCAAACCCTGCTGCTTTTTCGGCAAGTACCTCTAAGGGTAAATCTGCCCATTGTCCTGTGAATAATGTTACGGGTCGTCCCATAATAAAAAATCCTTTCAAAATAAGTGATTGATCGAATACATGATAATTTTAAATGGTATCGAGTGTCAAAATAAGGGTATCTAGGATCATGAATAATTCATTTAGAGTATAACGTGAAAACTAAATGTTATCTTCAATTGAGATGTATTTTGGATATACCGACATAAAAGAGTGCTTTGAGATAAGCTATCAGGTACGTTGTTGTGTTATTGCAACCAAGAAATGAATGATTTGTCTGAAACCAAAACGACCAACACAATGGTTGGTCGTAGTAAAGTCGGAATGTTCGAGTCAGTTTTTGATTAGCTGGGAGAC
>JBAUIA010000331.1:0-6667 GCA_049680565.1 Phototrophicaceae bacterium | reverse complement strand
GATAATTTAATTACGCAAGCGCAAGGTGGTGACATTGAAGCATTCAATGCGCTTGTTTTAGAATACCAAAATTACATTTTTACAATTACGTATCGCGTTATGGGTGATAGCAATAGCGCTGCTGATGCTGCCCAAGATACCTTTATTACGGCATTTCGTAAATTAGATAGCTATCGCGGGGGTAATTTTCGGGCATGGTTAGCACGGATTGCAACCAATACCTGCTACGACGAACTCCGTAAGCGTAAACGTCGTCCACAAGATTATCTGGAAGATTTATCAGGCAGTGAATTTTACGACGAACCCCCTATCGCTGCGGATACACCCAATCCTGAGCAAGAAGCCGAACGTTCTGATTTGAGCCAACTGATTCAAGATTGCATCAATGGACTGAATGACGATCAACGTATGGTGATCGTTTTGAGTGATATACAAGGCTATGCCTACCAAGAAATTGCCGATCAGGTTAATGCCTCGCTTGGCACGGTCAAATCACGCTTGAGCCGTGCGCGTTTATCGGTTCGGCGTTGCTTACAATCGGTTCAGGAACTTTTACCGACTGAATTTCGTCTTACAAATGATGAGTAAATCTAAAAGTATTGTCTTAATGTTATGAACAATGATATGAAACCAATCAACCAACCTGAGTTATCAGAACAAGATGCGGAGCTATTATCTGCATATCTTGATAATATGCTGGCGCATGATGAGCGTCAACAACTAGAAAAGCGCCTAGAAGATAATGATTTTCTGCGAGGTGAGCTTGATGCAATGCGTCAAACAGTGGCGCTATTCAATGTGCTACCAACGCTCAAAGCACCGCGAGATTTCACAATAACAGCAGCAGATGTTGCGCTGCCTGTGCAATCAGAAAAAATCATCCGATTAAAACCACGTAATAACCTGTGGTATTTGGCATCGGCAGCCGCCTTAGTGATTGTTGTGATTGGGATTGCGATAGTCTTGCCCATTAGCAATCAATCGTATGCACCAGTGGGCGCATTACCTGAAAGTGTCGCTAATAACCCGACACAAGCCATTAACCAAGCATCGGATATGAGTAGTCAAGCACGCAGCATCACGATAACACCTCTTGTATTAGGTGGTGGTGCTGCAAATTCAGAAGAAGCTACTGCACAAGATATTGTCCTAGAAAGTGATGGTGTGGCAGATGATGCTCAGATATTCAGTACCAGCAATGTTGATGAAACCGATGCGGTAGCATTAGAAGATGAAGTCGCTAATACAACAGACAGTGATCGTACTCAAGAAATGACTGCTTCAAGCGTCTTAGAACCTCAAGCACCTATTGAAGAGGAATCAGAGACAAGTGATGATGCTGATGAAGTTGTAATACAATCACCTGTTGATAATGTGCCTCAACCTGAGAACAATAGCTATTCTGCTGATGATAGTGAAATTTCATCACCACCGATTGTTGCAGCCTTGGCAGAATTCAACACCTTGATTCTACAATTCTTAGAAGCAATGCAAGCCTTCGTTGCCGAGATACGGCAATGATACGGGTTGCAAACTTTTGTCCCAATTGTTGAAAATAGCCGTCTATGATCTGTTTTTCTTTGTGATCTTCGTGTGTTCGTGGCAAAACTGCTTTGTTGCGCTCAATTTATATGGATTCATTGCACATATCCCGTCTAATATTTTAGACAGTCGCATAACATCATTCGATACAATTCTATAATTGCCTTTGTGAGTTTGGGCGCTCTGTGGTACAAAATAAGGATAATAATGGCAAACCAATCTGATTCAATGAGGATCACATACGATGACTGACATTCTTGAACGTGTATTAGGTGGCGGTGGTGCTGTCGGTGGTATCTTTGGGGAAGCGCGTGAAGCACTAATCGGTGGCTGTTGGGGAGTCTTCATGAGTGCAGGTTTTTTCTTCGTATTTTTCGCAACAGGTTTAGCGATGCTCTTTGGGGTGGTTGATTTACCATTTGCGCTCGAAAACCGCGCAATTATGTTCCCCTTCGTTTGTGTATTAGGTATTTCTGCGCTGCTTAGCCCGTTTGTTGGCTCGTTATTTGGTGCACAAAGTGGCGCTTATAGTGTAGTGCGTCATCTAGGGTGTTTTGTGTTGTATATCATTTTGCTCGTTGGTGGCATGATCGCTGCAACCATTTTATTGTAATAATCCATCTTGCGATATATCTGATGATTGCTGATGCGTCATCATCGTGTGCGAAATTTGGTCAGCACTCGCTTTGACAATATCAAAATCTTCCTCTGTGAAAATACGCTTTTTGCGTGTTTCCCAGCATTCGACATATCCCCACGGCTTATTATCAACAAAGATAGGCATGTAACTGACACTCTCTAAGCCTTTTTCGACATAATCTAGCCAATCAGGATCAGAACGATCAAGTTCATCAACATGCAAGGTATAGCCAACTTGTACTTTTGATTGTAACCATGCTATAAAATTAGGATCAACCTCAGGATATTCCTCGCCGTTATCAGGTGTTTGCTCTAGCAAATTTGCCGTGAAGTCAATGTAATGTGCGGTTGCTAATGACACATGCTTCTCAAAATCGTATTGTAGCAACCATACGCTTGTGATGCCTAAATTATGGACTAAGATTTTGAGGTGTGCTTCAATTTTATAACGTAGATCTTCTTGCATGGATACTGTGAACCTCACTTATCGACCACATAAGTATAGTATAAAACAAATCACATTTTTGTAACATTAAGGTCATTAATGTGTTTAGTGATATACCCAACATGATAATTTTCCGCTACTGATTATTTATTATTATCACTTAGAACACATTATATTTACTTTGGTTAAAAATAGTGATAAACTTATGTTTATATGAAATTTACATTGGTAGCAAAGGCACGCATCTATGGAAACCGTATCAATCTGGACTGTACTTATCGCATCATCAATCACTGCTATTGCAACAGGTCTTGGTGCATTACCCTTCTTATTTGTAAAAGACATCAGCAAGCGTTGGTTGGGAATTGGCAATGCTTTTGCAGCAGGTTTGATGTTAGGTGCAAGTATTGGGCTTATCTATGAAGCAACCCAACTCGATAATGTGGATGCGCCGATTGTGAAGCTCATCATCGGGATGGCGATTGGCTTAGTATTGGTACTTTTAGCTCAGAATCTACTATCCGATCAAAAAGATGATTTTCATATCGGCAAAGTTGAAGGTGCTGATGCAGTTTCAATGTTGTTGATTGTCGGTGTTATGACGGTACATTCATTTGCAGAAGGTATCGGTGTCGGTGTTTCTTGGGGCGATGGCAACGCCTTTGGTTCGCTGATTTCAGCAGCCATTGCCATTCACAATATCCCTGAAGGACTAGCGATTAGCTTGGTATTGATTCCGCGAGGGACAAGTGTTTGGAAAGCGGCTGGTTGGAGCATTTTCAGTAGCTTACCGCAGCCATTAATGGCAGTGCCTGCCTTCTTATTTGTGCTGGTATTCCGCCCATTTTTACCTGTTGGATTAGGTTTAGCAGCAGGTGCGATGATCTGGATGGTTTTCCGCGAATTATTGCCCGAAGCATTAGAAGATATGCCTGCATCAACGGTCTATGCCACAATGACTGTTGCAGTCTTAGGGATGTTAGCATTTCAGTTTTTGTTGGGATAATATCGATTAGTCTAGCAAGAGGGCAGCATTCAAGCTGTCCTCTACAACCGTAGGCTTAAAGCTAAGATTAAAGTGCGCTTACAGCCTAATGTTATCTATAGTTTCTGCACAATGTTAATTTGGTTAACGCCCATCGTCAGTGGTGTAAAGGTTGTGCGTGTCATGACTTGCAGGAATGCAGGGATACCAAACATGGCAAATTGAACTGCATTCGGTAAAACAGGCAAATAAGGCGTATCCCATAGACCATCCCCAAATTGCTTAATCACCGTAAAGCCTGCGGACTCACACCAATCGTGCCATACTTGAGGAACATGACAATTGATGTGGGTTTTATCTTTGCCAATGGCATCAGTATCATGATCTTTGAAGCGACGGAGGCTATAATCAGGGTGTGGAGTTGCAAATAAGAATAACCCGCCTGATTGTAATTTGGCATAAATATCTTGAATGGTTGCTTGCGGATTCGGCAGATGTTCAACCAGATGTAATGCCACAACAACACTGAGTTCACCATCGCTAAATCGGCTAAAATCAGTAGCATCGCCAACAGATATATCGGCTTTAGGCGCATTTTGTTGGGCTTGTGCAACGGCATCATCAATGAGATCAACACCGATAGCGGTAAAATTATCTTGGAGTAAGCCGAGTAAGTCACCTAAGCCGCAACCCATCTCGAATAATTTGCGCTCCGAACCGCCTGTTGGTGCATAACGATTGACCAACGCAGCATAATAGCGTCTGGCAAACCAATACATGCTAAATTTACCTAGTGGACGATCCGCATAATTCCATTTTTTGAAATAGTCGGCATTATAGTGTTCAAGCGGTGCTTGTTGTTGTGTCATTGTCTCTACAATCTACTTTTGTAACCGTCTAAGGGTCTACAGCCTACACTAATACTGTCTATATTCAACCTACTGGTCAGATGATTGTTCTAATTGTGCTAAATACAATCGAGCTTCTTCAAGTGAATCGACAAAATGAGGACCCACCCAATTATGTAGCTGTACGATTGAGCCAATCATTGATTTAACGAAAATTTTAGTTGTTAAATCAGTCGCATTGACCATAACTGTATGGCGTATATTGGGTGGTTGGTCGCCCCCTGCGCTGAGATGCCCCATCGAGCTACCGCGTGGCACTCTCCCCAAAAAAAGTACAATCAAGTCAATATGTTGCTCTAACTTGCCGAGCATAGCGTATTTTTCTTTATGAATAGTGCCAAAATCTTCCCATGACCACCCCTCATAGAATTCGATACGATAGCAGGTATGTTCTTCGTTATCCCACAAGCCTTGTGTCGTTAACATGATAAGTCTCCAGCTTTTGTCATATCATCATAGTACATGAAAAGCATTTTGTAGAGTTTGGAAAATACTTAAAAATAAATATGGCTATCAATAAAATCGAAGATGTGTAGGGGCGTGGCTCTGTCTGCGCCCGCCCAGTGGGAGGACATAAAGTCCATCCCCTACACGCTATAAAAACTTTTAGGACATTACATTTGTTAAATCATAAAATTTGTTTAAACAAAAAACGCTTACCCAATTATGAGGTAAGCGTTTTTTTGTTGATGACACTCTAGCTTAGTATTCGTACTCAACGGCTGCTAATTCGACAGTCACTGAGTTTGCGAGATAGACCTTGAAGTCAAAGGTATGGGTATCGAGTACACCATAGGTACGTGATGTTTGTCGTGAGCTATCAAATGTATAGAGCGATCCGGGATTAATCAAAACGCCTTCATCCACACGCATATACAAAGGCATATGTGTATGCCCTGTTACCAATACATCTGTCTTGAGCGATTTTAGCACCATGCTAAGATACGTCTCGGATAAGTGGTCACGATACATGCCCCACATATTATTACCGGGCTTACCATGACACATAAAGACACGACGATCACCAACTTTACCTTCCCAATCTACTGGGAGATCCTTCAAATAATCCGTATTCTCATCAGAGATACCGTAAAACCATTCATCATGGTTACCGCGCACTGTGATGATTTCACTCGTACGAATGCAATCAACGACGCGATTTTGTTCGGGACCACGCCCAACTAAATCGCCAGCGCATAAAATACGGGAGACTTGGTGTTCTTGCTTAAATTTTGTGAGTGTTTTTTCTAACGCACCATAATCTCCATGAACATCGGACAGTATTCCTACTTTCATTAAATTACCTATCGGGCTGTTGACATGATTTCATTATATGACAACATCAGAATTTCGTGTACCCTACGAAAGAGTAGAAAACAATGAGGCTAATTGCGTGCATGTTGACCAAACGTGTCTTATTTTGGGGCTTAATCCTAATATTCATGAGCAGTATCACACAAGCGCAAGACGCATTACCATGTGCGGAGCGCCCATTTGTAGTCGATTTCCCTCGTATTAATCCGTTAATCTGGTGTCTTGAGCATATCGTCGTGGCAGAATCTGCGGATGAGCAATTGTATACATCATTACTCATAAGCGATGATGGGGCAATCATTGCAACTCACCCCTATCGTGGGCAAGTCGTTGTATTAGTAGATTTTGATAATGATGGATTATCCGATGATGAATACGTTTTAGTAGATAATTTACGCTATCCACAAGGTATCGCTGAACATGATGACGCGCTTTATATTCTAGGTGATGGCATCATTTATACACTTAGCGATGGTGAGGTCACGACTTTAGTTGATGATTTCCCATCAGGCGAAGGATTTTTAACGCGTGCGATTGCGATTCATGATGAGATGCTCTATATTGCGATTCCTGCATCTTGTGATTTTTGCATTGATAACGATCCCTTACGCGGAACGGTGCTTCGTATGGCATTGGATGGTACAGACCAAACAATTATCGCACGCGGATTACGCTATCCAACAGCATTAGAAATCTATCAAGATGCTTTATGGGTGACGGATACAGCGCGTGATGCGTTTTCGATTGATACGGCGTATGATGAGGTGAATCGTATTGATTTAGGGGCGGACGAGATACCCCACTTCGGGTTTCCGTATTGTGTAGGTGCGGATA
>JBAUIA010000330.1:0-2676 GCA_049680565.1 Phototrophicaceae bacterium | reverse complement strand
CAATATGATTACCAATATGATGCGGTTGGTAACCGTACTCAGATGGACATTAGCACCAGCACGACAACTGATACTTACAGCTACACCTACGATGATGCCTACCGCATGATTGAAGAAACACAAGCCTTGATGGGCAATGCTAGCGTTAGCACAACCTACCAATATGACCGTGCTGGCAACCGCACACGCATGGCCGATTCATCAGGCGACATCACGCAATATCTGTACAACTCTAATAACGAACTCACGCGCGTCAATAAGCCTGATTACTACTTCGAGGATTACACCTACGATGCACGCGGTAACCTCATCCAAGTTGAAGCAGGTGGACACGGCACGTACAGCGCGACGAACTATGCCTATAATGCTCAAGATCAGATGGTCAGCTATGGTATGGGTAGTACGCCTTTCATCACCTATGAGTACGACCATGCGGATAATCGTGTTGCTCAGACGATTAGTAGCACAACCACAAATTATCTCTGGGATGAGTTCTCACGCTTTGGTGATGTCATCTTGGAGACCAATCCAACCAACACGATTGGCTATACCTTAGCGAGTGGCATGTTAGTCAGCCAAACGAATAATGGCGCAGTCGATTACTTCTTGCAAGATGCTCAAGGGAGTACAATCGGCATTGCCGATAGCAGTGGGGCAGTCACCTCGAATTATGTTTATGATGCCTTTGGTAATTTAGCGGATGGCACAGACCCCCTCGCGCTAGAGACCAATTATCTGTACACAGGTCAGCAATTCGACCCTGTTTATACCGAACTCTATAACTTGCGTGCGCGCCAATATGATCCAAGTAATGGTCGATTTACCTCACGCGACAAATGGGCGTATGATTATCAGAATCCATTTGAGTTGAATAGATATGTCTATACATCTAATAATCCGATGACATATACTGATCCGAGTGGGAATACCATGTCACACGATCAGATTTTATTGGATTAATCTCTAACTTAAATACACCATGATATAATTATATACCTCGTTATAATACATCGTAATGAGGTATATAACATACTTAATTATTAATAAGGATTACTAAATTGGAATATTTAATATATCAACCTCCAGCAAAAATTACTTACTATGAATTAGAGAAGTCTCTTGCCAAATTAGATGATACTAACCTAAGAACTGAAATCAATGATCTTATCAGTTTTGGTGAATGTTTATCTGTATACTACAGTGTTTATAGTAAAGAGTTAAAAGATGTAATACAAATACATACCCGTTGGAGTTTGGAAACAGAAATGATTGTTGATATTCTTGATCCGAAAACATTTGAGGAAGTACCTATTGTATTAAATGATGTATTTTATGTTCAATTTAGAATTTATCGGCTCGATATACTTGTGAAAATTTTTAGACAGATTCTGTTATGTTTCGATGGTAGTATATCGTATGAATATGAGATATTTAATATAGATACGATTGACAAATTCTTGGATTCTTGAAAATCAGTAGTTTACCTTGATAATATTAATGAAATTATATCAAAAATAGTAGTAAAGAGATGATATATTCAGCATCTGCTGGTCTTTTAGATGCTTTAATAGAACCTCAATAATAGTTATATTAGAGGAAGTAAAAGGGTTATTTCTTCCTGACAAGGAATTAACTGATGATGGCTGCAAAATTTGAAGTTACTAACTTGCTTTATGCCGAAAATATTCATTTTCTAAGGGGTTTTAAGTCAAAACCTGAAAATTATGATGAGATTTTGAATACATTACGAATTCGCTATGGCGTGCGGGATATAAATATGTTGCAACGTCTACTATTTATTCCTCTTACTCTTTTTGCTAGTTTTGCACTCTCATATTTGGGAACTTTGATAGTTGTCAACTTAATAACAACTCTAGAAGAGTCAATAAATTATCTAATATTATTGATGTCAGTAATCTTTATATTAGTGAGTATATATATGTCTGCTTATCTTCTCCGTCTAAGTGTACATTTGATTCTGCATCGCAAAAAATCCGTTAACAAATCATTGGAGGATTTATTGAAGAAACCACAAATATTAGAGGGGAGAATTATTCAAGACAAGAACATATCTATAGAATCACGCCTCCTAAAATATAGAGTGATAAATCCTATAGGCAAAACAATTGTAGGTAAATATTATTTAGAAAATGTAAAACGAAATATACCTGAAACAATTATTGTACTCTTTGCAGACAATACCAATCACACTCTTTTATAAACGATGAATTAGAGATAAAGTACCGACCCAATTTGATTACAATCCATTGGGACAAATGACCAGCGTTGAGCGTCCGAACGATGTCACGACGACGTATACCTACGGCAATACCAATACGGTTGTTGATGTTCCGAATGGCTATACCGAAAATCCTTATCAAGTGTATGAGATTGACCATAGCCACGCTAACAACGGCTTGATTAGCCAATATGACTACCAATATGATGCGGTTGGTAATCGTACCCAGATGGAGATTAGCACCAGCAGTGATGCTTATCGTAAAGTGGATTATGTTTTAGCAATTGGCGGTGAAGGTCGTTTCGCAGTGGGAACAAAAATAGCATCGTGAGACATCACAATTAGCGTAATGCCTCACGAATTGATGCACTTACAGCTTATGACCCTAAACGCGTGATACGCCCGTCAACTTCTGGCATTACGGGGCTATTGGTAGC
>JBAUIA010000329.1:0-7047 GCA_049680565.1 Phototrophicaceae bacterium | reverse complement strand
TGTAAACTTCCAGTTGCCATTGAATCTCTCATTTTAGATTAGATAACAGTTGATTATAGCGCGAACCAAGTCAAAGCTGACATTATTTTTACACTTTTTTACGATTAAGAGTAGTAATCTTCAATTACTTTTTAAAATTATATCCATAAACACTTTCACGGACACGCCATGGCGCGTCCTTACAAAACCCTTGATTTGTAGGAACATCCAACGGGATGTCAGCCGAAAATTATACGATCTATTTTCAAAGGTTTTTAGAACATTAAGTGCGTAACCTTCGATATGTTTTTAGAAAAAAGGCTTTGTCTATCGCGGGAGGGCACAGAGACCCTCCCCCTTACCGCCTTACGGTTTTCATTGATAAAGAGTTGTCAAGACAGGGCAAACAGTATTGGTTCTAAAGGTATGCACAAGCCAATCCCACCCAATACGAAAAAGGCTAAGGTGTCGATGAGCCTTGGCATCAACTAAACAGCGTTGTGAAGTCTTAGAAAGCCATCGCCCAAGACAAGTTACCCATGAATAAGTCAGATTGAGCAGTATTAGAAGACTTTCATAGCGATTTGGGTCTCTTAAGCGAGATAAAGGGAGTCGCCAACCAGCAGATTTAAGGTCTTTGAAATAACATTCAATGCCCCACCGACGTTTTCCGATGCGCCGTATCTGAGGGGTAAGCGGCAGAGAAGTTGCATAATATCGTATCTCCTGTTTACGGCGATTTCGGTGGTGAACAGGATGATAGAATGCAAATAAGTTGACAGTACCATACCAATGCCGTTTTGTGATTTCGATATTTTGAAGATAAACAGCGCGAGATTTTGTGACAGGTAAAGTACTCATACTATGAGGAGTCGCTAAGGGTGAGGTTCGATAATAATTCTTTGCTGATTGGGCGAGAATATAGTGCCATCCTAACTGACGTATGTATTGCATTGTGGGTACACCTCCAAATTCATTATCTCCATGAAAGACAACCGTTTTATCTTTTGGAATAAGGGAGAAACAACGCTCTATTAAGGGTTTCTGCTCTAAAAAACCACTCATTTTATTGGGTAGTAATGTCCAAACAAGAGGGATAGAGCGTCGATGAAAGTTCAGGTTAATAGACAGTAAATCAGAGTGATGATCGACCAAATCTGTACGGTCAATAATGAGATGAAATGTATCACTCGCATAACTGGCTAATAGGTGGCGAATAAAGGGCTGATAGACATAGTCCCAATTGAGATAAGAAGCGTCCAATAACCGTCGTATCCATTGCATTCGACTATGTTGTTGTGTTGGATGATCGAGGTGGCGAGCAATTCTTGATAAATTAGGCGAGTCTGCTAAGAGCATCGCTAAGCAAAATTGACTTATATGGCTATTTTGTGATGCCGTTGACGGAATTAAACGCTTAAATAGCTCTTGAAGGCTTTGTTTGACTGGATAATAATCCATTTGAAGTGCTTTTCTCTAAACTTTCTTAATAGACAATTAAAGTCTAACAGAAAAGCACTTCCTTCTTTATGTTTTCTTTGTTAAAAGTGTAAGGTGGTAAGGACCCTCCCCTACACAAATTCTAATTACTTTCCGAAGATTACATCTGCCATCATACTATAAAACCTATTGTGATCGCCTACTAAACTATAGTGTGAATATTTTGTAACAGAAACCTTGATGATTGAGCCGCGTGCTTGTGTTATAATATCGTTAGTTTAGACGATTTAAAGGGGCAAGCCTGTGTCAGAACAACGTCTTTCACATGATGATATACGTGATATTGCAGAACTCGCAAAATTGAATTTGTCGGATGATGATGTTGCTATGTATACACAACAACTCTCCCAAATTTTAGACTATTTTCAACTCTTGCAAGAGGTTGATACATCAACGGTTGATCCGATGGCATCTATATTGCCATTTCGTAGTGTCATGCGTGCCGATGAAAATCCTGTTGCGCTCAGTCCTGAAGATGTTGTGGCAAATGCGCCAGCATCAGAAGCCAACCAATTTAAAGTGAGCGCCGTTCTCGGCGATGCGTAAATTATAGATATAAGAAGGCATAATGCGTTATGGCAAATAAAAACCGACTGCTGATTATTGAAGATGATTTTGATGTAGCCGAAATGCTGCTGATCTATTTTGAATCCCAAAAATATGAAGTCCTACATGCCGATAACGGCACAGATGGCATCGAATTAGCCCGCACCAAATTTCCAAACTTAATCCTGCTCGATGTCATGCTCCCTGATATGGATGGCTACGAAATTTGCTATCGTCTACGGCATATGTCACTGACCAAATATATCCCGACTTTATTTCTCACCCAAAAAGACGAACGCTCAAGCAAGGTCAAGGGCTTAGAACTTGGGGCAGATGATTACATCACCAAACCTTTCGATATTGATGAATTACGCTTACGTGTCGAAGGCGGTATTCGGCGGGCTACCCGTGAAAACTTGACCGAAACCCGTTCAGGCTTGCCGACAGGCACACTCATTCAAGAAGAACGTGCAAAAGGCAAACATAAAACCGCACTGACATTCCGCTTACATGGCTTCCAAGCCTATACCGATGTTTATAGCTTCATCGCTGCCAGTGATGCGCTGTATCATGCGGGTCAAACAATCCGTGATGTCTTGAGCGAACTAGGACAAAATAATGATTTTGTTGGGATTGTTGATGATGATTTTATTGTCCTAACCAATAGTTCTGATGTTGCTATGTTAGAGCAAAAAATCACCGATAATTTCAATAAGAAAGTCCGAACCTTTTATTCCTTTGCAGATGCCGAGCAGGGCGGTATTAAACTGCCTGATAATACATTTGTGCCGATGATGAGCCTCACCACAGGTTTACCATCGCCAATTGTAGAAGAACCCAAAGATGATGCAAACAGTGCCTTCAGTTGGTAACGAATCCTCATAAATAATGAACTTCTATAAATCATTCCTATCTGGGATGGTTTATAGAAGTTCATCATGTCTCACCCCTCAGAATAGACCTATTGGTACTAGCCTTTGTTCGACAAATCAAACAATGCCAGCATGAAGTTAAATTCTGTTATACAATGAAATATATGTTTTGATGAAGCAATGCTCATATTCTTTTATACTTACATGCAAAGATACAATTTTATTGATGTAAGCATGGGCGCTCACATAATAACGGCATTATATTGGTGATTATATGACAAATCCTGAAACTGATAATAACGATACAAAACAAATGGTCATTGAAGATAGTATGTTCAATGATTTTGATGCAATCAATGCAGGTTGGTTAGTCGGTGCGATGACCAATATGGGGATTGTGCGTTCCAATAACGAAGATTCTATTTATAGTTTCTTCACCAAATTAGAAGATACCGATACTGTACCCTCATTTGGTATTTTTATTGTGGCTGATGGCGCAGGGGGACAGCTTAATGGTGAGGTGGCATCGGCATTAACGATGCGTACTGTTGCTAAACAACTCATCAATAAAATTTATGTTCCTTTACTCAACAATGAAGATATTAATGAGCTAGATCGCCCGACGATTAGCGATGTTATCACCGAAGCCATCCAAGAATCAGATCGGCTCGTGCGTGAACAAGTGCCAGATGGCGGTTGTACGTGTACAGTGGCGGTCATCACAGGCAATATCGTTAATATTGGGCATGTGGGTGATTCGCGTCTATATATGATCCATGGCTCACACATCGAGCAAATCACACGCGATCATTCGATTGTTGCGCGTTTGATGGAAATTGGTGATATTGACGCGAGTGAAGCTAAAAGCCATCCGCAACGCTCGGTCTTATATCGCGGTGTCGGGATGGGACGCGAGGAAAATATTGATGTTGATATTATGCGTAAGCGCCTCAAAACAGGCGATCAACTCTTAATTTGTAGCGATGGCTTGTGGGAAATGGTCGATGATGCCGATATTCAAGACATTATCAACCAGAGCAAAATACCACAAGATGCTTGTCGCGCCCTCATCACAAAAGCCAACTTAAACGGCGGTCACGATAATATTTCAGTGGTTATCGTCACAGGACCCGAGCATTAAGATAGCTAATTTAATGGTGGCGTATTAGTTTGATGCGCCACCTTGTGCCTTAATACTGACGCTTAATCCCTAAACGCATATATTCCACTTTAATACACAAATTCATCGCAAAATGAAGACCTGCCTCAAGCGCTTTATCCTGTGCAGCCGTATCAATCACGCCGAGTTGCGTCCAAATGGTATCCGCACCCATTGCAATCGTCTCATCGACAATATCCGCAAGATAAATACTCCGACGAAAGACATTCACAATATCAACAGGCACAGGGATAGCGTCCAATGAAGGGTAACACCTTTCACCATCAATGCTTGATACCGTAGGATTAACAGGGATAACTTGATAACCTGCATTACGTAAAAATGTTGCAATCTGGTAACTGGTACGATGCGGTTTATCACTATGTCCAACAACTGCAACTGTTACTGCATTGCTGAGAACATCGTGCATCAGCGAACGATCTTGATTCAAATTTGCCATGTGCTTTAGCTTTCAATCTCTTACCGCGAATACACAAATTATACACGATGACTGATATGCTATCCTAATGAAATAACCGTATAATGGTAAAAAGCGCGGAGGACGATCATGCAAAAGCTCTATAAAATCTTGTCAGTTGATGGTGGTGGTATTCGTGGCATTATTCCAGCGATTATCCTAGCAGAAATTGAACGCCGTAGCGGACAGCCGATTGTTGCTCTATTTGACTTAGTTGCAGGATCATCCACAGGGGCGATTCTTGCGATGGGCTTAAATGTGCCTGATGAGCAATATAATCCACGTTTTACTGCCGAAGAAATGGCACGTTTATACGAAACAGAAGGCGCAACCATCTTCTCGCGTAGTATGTGGCGTACCATGCAAAGCCTCAATAACATCACCACAGTCAAATATCCAGCTACAGGCATTGATAGCGTTTTAGATTATTGCTTTGGTGATCTCAATCTGTCGGATTCATTGGGCAATGTTCTCATCACCAGCTATGAAATCCAACGCCGACAACCTTGGTTTTTTAGAAGCAGCAAAGCCCGTCATGCGACAACGTGTGATTTTAAAATGCATGATGTCGTGCGTGCTAGTACGGCTGCACCAACCTACTTTGAACCTGCTCAAATCTTTCATCCTGATGCAGAAAGCTATTTTGCGCTGATTGATGGGGCGATGCAAGCTAATAATCCTGCCTTATGTGCCTATGTTGAAGCGCGTGATAAAAATCCTCACACCCATGATTTTATGATGCTATCACTCGGCACAGGAGATACCAAAGAGCCGATTGATTTTGAAGAAGCACGTACTTGGGGATTAGCAGGGTGGTCGCAACATTTACTCGATATTGTCTTTGATGCCATGAGTAGCTCGGTTGATTATCAGATTCGGCGCTTATTACCGATCTGTAGAGATGGTCATCAACATTATTATCGCTTTCAAACACGGCTTGATGGCGCAAGTGATGACCTTGATAATGTCACCGTTAAAAATATCGATCATCTTAAACAATTAGGCTATGACCTCGTCGAAGCGCATGATGAAGAACTTGACCGCATTGTTGATCTATTATTGATGTAACTATTATCGCGATGTTGATACGCATTTATGCCCGAATTGGCAAAATAGCAATGATGAACACGTCTGCCGTATTTTGTTAACAACTTGTTCAAGTAATTTGAGCCAAAAAATCTTAAGGGTTGAGTCGGCTAATTGGGCGTATCATAATTAAGAACGGATACAGTAATCATTGAGAAAATTGCAAAATATCCCACGCAATTAATAACCCTCAGATTACTGTGTGAACGTGTGATTTCCTTCCTATATCCCGATAGTAACGGATGGCTTAGTCATTCGTTACTGTTTTAATGAGGTGCTATCATCGAATTGTGAATCAAAAAGAGGATGCACGCTGCATCCCCTTTATACCAATCTACCTGTGATTTAACTCGGTTCAGTTTCTCTACTAATCGGGGTGACACTCCCTGCGAGTAACCGTTCCATCGTCATTGTAAATGCGCCAACACCATGTGCCTTGAAGAAACTAGAGGTACTATCCCAAACACCATTATCATATGTCACAGTATGATCGCGGTTATCGCCTTTGATGGTGGCTTCAAAATATTTGATCGTAATCCGCTCGCGCTCATCACTATAACGTTTTGCTTTTTTGACATCACTGACAATATTTTGCCCCTGAGCATAAGGCAGTGGACTCACTTTGAGCATCGGTTGGTAGATTTTTTCCAGCGTCATAATGTGGGGGCAAATGCCATATTTGCTATACCCCGAGCATGAGCAAGACCAGCCATCAGGTGCAAGTGCCACATCATAGGTATTATTATCCCCACGAAAATCAAGCGAAATTGTTTGAAAAGTGACACGCTCAGGTTGGCTAGCGTACTCTTTCGATTTCTGAATCTTATTAATCATACTTGCATCCATAATGAAATAACCCCTTTGTATGCTAGAAAAGAAACAATATTAAAAATGTTTTTTGTAAAGGTCTATAAATGAAAAACACGCGGCAGTCAAAAAGGCGCGCGTGTTCAAAAAAATCTTGTGTATGATGCTAAATATTTGATTGAAATTAAGCGCATATGCTTATTCTCCTCAAGCTATTTAAGTCCTTATATTTTAATGGGTTCTTAAAAATCTGTCAATTAATTATGTATATTTAATGTCAGTTTTGGATAACACAGAAATTGAAATTCTGTAATATCGTAGCGTTATTTGCAATAAAGTTTTTAGTTTTTAGTCTTTAGTGAACCGCTAAAAACAAAGAGCTAAGGACTGAAAACTCACTATTTTAGATTATATGGCTCGAAAACACGCTTATTCTCTTAAACAAAATTTACATTATATTTAAGGAACTATGCTGCCATTTACCCTGTATTTGTAGTGTAATTTATAAGGAATAATTGACTATGCTTACCCCATGATTAGAAACCAACCCATGACAAGCAGTGATAATGTTGGCTACAATGCCGCGTGATGATTATTCTAACCATTCTTTACGCATTATC
>JBAUIA010000328.1:0-30716 GCA_049680565.1 Phototrophicaceae bacterium | reverse complement strand
TTTTTGTTAGATTTATTTATGAATGATGAGCTAGATTATTAGAAGTTAGGTTGATTCATGATACGGCGTAGAAGTGCTGGGTCTTCTAGCGCACGCCCTGCCCCAACAGCGACGGTAATCAAGGGATTATCGGCACGATACACAGGTACACCTGTTTGTTTGGTGAGGTATGTATCTAAGCCACGTAATAATGCACCACCACCTGTTAAGACAATACCTCGATCAATAATATCAGAAGCAAGCTCAGGCGGTGTTTCTGCGAGTACATTTTTCACGACTTGGGCAATTTGCGCCAATGGCTCGGAAAGTGCTTCTACAACCTCACCTGTTGTGAGCTTTACGGTGCGCGGTAAACCACTGACATTATCTTGTCCTTGCACATCCATTGTATAGTCTTCAGAAAGATTCACGGCTGCGCCAATTTGGATTTTAGCCGCTTCGGCAGTCGCTTGACCAATACTGAGATTATATTTTTTACGAATGTAAGATGCGATGGCTTCATCCATACGCACGCCACCAATCCGACCACTTTCGGCACGGATAATATTATTCATAGTGATAACGGCTGCTTCTGTGATACCCCCACCAATATTGATAACCATATCGCCTGCGGGTGTTGCAACTGGTAGACCTGCACCAATGGCTGCAGCGAGTGGTTCCCATATGAGGAATACTTCACGCGCACCAGCAGCGAGTGCTGCTTCATGAACAGCGCGTTTCTCGACAGAGGTTACACCATAAGGGACAGAAATCATGACCGTTGGACGAAAGAGGCGCACACGACCTGCCACACGTCCCATGAAATATTCGAGCATGGCTTCGGTCACTTCATAATCGGCAATCACACCATTTTGAAGTGGGCGCACAATTTGAATGTCTTCTTCGTCAACACGCCCCATCATTTCACGCGCAGGTTGACCGAATTCAACAATTTTCTGTTCCTCTACCATTAACGCAACGAGCGACGGTTCTTGTAAGACGATCTTACCGCGTTCATAGATGAGTAGATTGACTGTACCGAGATCAATTCCAAGGTTTTTTGCAAAGAGCGCCATTGGCTGCACTTTCATTTTCTGTAGAAGTTTTTCATTAACGCTACTGAATATTATCAAGACTTACAAGAAATACAAGTCATGCTCATAGTCGTTATGTTAGATATGTGATAATCATGATCTAAATTAAAATACCGATGCGAACTATGATCGTTGCATCGGTATTGATATAACAGTTAATCGTGAAGCGTCTTAGTTGTTACGATCGTCTTGATCGACAATACGCATTGCAGTGCCACGATTGCCCATTTTATTAGAGAGCTTGAGTTGTAGTTCTGCACGACGCAATTCAAGAATTGCTTGGCGATTTTCTTCATCAGGTACACCATCTTGCATCATCTGACGCGCACGGTCACGCGCTTCGAGTGCTTTAGCGGAGTCAATCTCAAAACTTGATTCGGCTAAATCAGCAAGGATAACAACCTTATTCGGGCGTACATCAACAACACCACCATAGATTGCATAGCGTTCTTCTGCATCACCTTTTTTGATAACGAGTTCGCCAAAACTCATTGTTGTTAAGACAGGTGCATGTCCTTCTAAGATACCCATTTCGCCTTCTGAAGCAGGAATGTTGATTTGGTCAACATTTTCGTCTTCAAAGACTTTGCGTTCTTGGGTGACGAGTTCAACATGAATTGGCATATACCGCCTCCAATTGTTAGTTCTGGCTTTCTTCGTAAGATTTAAGAACGCTATCAATATCACCCTTCATGTAGAAGGCACGTTCTGGGATATGATCGACATCACCATCGAGCAGCATGCGGAAACCGCGTACTGTTTCTTTGATTGATACATATTCACCGGGGATACCTGTGAATTGTTCAGCAACCTTCATGGGTTGGCTGAGGAAGTTTTCGATCTTACGGGCGCGACTCACGAGCAATTTATCGTCATCGGAGAGTTCTTCAACACCTAAGATAGCGATGATGTCTTGCAAGTCTTTATAGCGTTGGAGTACCTGTTGTACTTCACGCGCTGTACGATAGTGATCTTCACCAACAATATTCGGATCAAGGATTTTTGATGTGCTTGAAAGTGGGTCAACGGCTGGGAACAACGCACGGGCAGCGATTGAGCGTTCGAGCGCAATGGTACTATCAAGATGGGTGAATACCGCAACGGGTGCAGGATCAGAATAATCATCCGCAGGCACATAAACAGCTTGCATGGATGTAATTGAACCACGTTTGGTTGAGGTAATACGTTCTTGGAGCATACCCATTTCTTCACTCAAGTTTGGTTGATACCCTACAGCAGAAGGCATACGACCCAAGAGTGCGGATACTTCTGCACCAGCGAGTGAGTAACGGAAGATGTTATCAATAAAGATCAAGACATCACGACCTTCATCACGGAAGTTTTCAGCCATTGTGAGACCTGAGAGTGCCACGCGCAAACGGACTCCGGGTGGTTCATTCATTTGACCAAAGACCATTGCGAGTTTATCGAGAACGCCAGCTTCTTCCATTTCGATATAGAGATCTGTACCTTCACGGGTACGTTCCCCTACACCAGCGAAAACCGACAAACCATCATGCTGGGTTGCGATGGAGTTAATCAGTTCCTGAATGGTTACTGTCTTACCAACCCCTGCACCACCAAAAATACCGGTTTTACCACCTTTGGTCATGGGTGCGATGAGGTCAATAACTTTCATACCTGTTTCAAAGAGATCAATCTTGGTTGATTGATTTTCAAAGTCTGGTGCGGAGGCATGGATTGGACGTTGTGGTGCATCATCAACGGCTGGTTTGTTGTCGATTGGACGACCCAAAACATTGAATACACGCCCTAATGTAGCTTGTCCTACAGGAACAGTAATTGGTGAGCCTGTTGCAAAAGCTGCAATACCGCGTGGTAAGCCGTCAGTAGCATCCATCGCTACACAACGGACTACGCCGTCTCCTAGCATCAATTCTACTTCGAGAATGAGATCAGGACGTGGATTGCCATCTTTATCAGCTTCTAGCGGTACGCGAACCGCATCGAAAATATCAGGTAGATTCCCTTCTGGGAATTGTACATCGATCACGTTACCCAAAATCTGGGTGATAGTGCCTTGAATTTCAGCCATAATCTTTAACTTATCTCCTCATGAATTAGTCGACTCGGCGACCACCTTGTAATTGGTCTTGTAATTTATCGAGACCATCCCAATCACCTTTAGCAGCGTAGGATGCTTGTTCTGCCCATGTCCCTAAACTAGGGGCAAGTCGCATACCAGCATCTTGTACAGCTTGTGTGAGTTGATCTTCGCTTGCATTTGCTAATTGAGCAAATGTACTGATACCTGCATCAATCAATGCGCGTGACATCTTAGGACCGATACCTTCGACTTTAGTTAAGTCATCGGGGGTATCAGTTGCGACAGCAGCTTTAGCTGGCTTCGCTGATGAACCATTCGCGCTTGATTTAATCTTAATCGGCGCAGATGCAGCAGCATTTTTTGCTTTTGCTTTTGCCTTAGCCTTGAGTGTATCTTCTAGTGCAGATGCCCCGCCAACAATATCCAAGATTTCGTTAGTAATCGCAGATTGACGTGCTTTGTTGTATTCGAGTGTGAGATCATCTACTAATGTTGATGCGTTATCGGTTGCGTTACGCATTGCTGTCATACGAGCAGCATGTTCACTTGCAATCGATTCAAGCAATGCTTGATAGAGTTGTAACTCTGTAAAACGTGGCACGATTTCATCAATCACAGCAGCAGGACTCGGTTCATATTCGTAATCCGTTGCCCCTGCGCTAACTTCTGGCACATCTTTAACGTATTCTGATGCAACTTGATTGGCAACAGAATTAGGTGTCAATGGTAACCATCCCAAAACAACAGGGCTTTGGGTGAGCATATTGATAAAGTCGGTATAGGCAATTAAGACTTCGTCAACATCGCCACTCAAAAATTCTTCCATGCAGATTTTTGCGATAGGTGCAATATCAGCTACAGAAGGTGTTGCTGGCAGATCACTAAATTCAGCAATGACATTTTTGCCTTGACGAATGAGTGAGTCACGCCCTTTACGACCAACCGTGATGTATTTTACAGGTTTACCAACACGCGTTTCAAAACGATCAGCAACACGGATTACATTGGTATTAAATGACCCTGCTAAACCACGATCTGATGTCACAAGTACAACAAGTATGTTGTTGACTTGTTCGCGTTCAGTGAGCATCGGATGCGGTGCTTGCCCTTTGGAAGCAGCATTGACGTTGAGCAAGATTTCCCATGCTTTTTCGGCATAGTTACGGCTTGCGGTCACGCGCTCTTGTGCTCGCCGTACACGAGAGGCAGAAACTGCCTCCAGTGCGCGGGTAATTTGAGCAATATTCTTAACGGATTTAATCCGACCTTTTACTTCTCTTGCGCTTGCCATGTGGTTAAGCTCCTTTCATTGTAAAGACTTGGCTAAAGATAGTTTAGCTCCAAGTCTCGGTGAAGGTCTTAACGGCATCTTTGAGTTGTGCTTTTGTTTCATCGCTCAAGCCTGATTTTGATTCATTACGAACAGCATCAGCGACTGAGGAGAATTGTGTACGGAAAGCGCGTAAGAAATCTTCTTCCCATTCACCCACACGTTCAACAGGTACGCTATCAATTAAACCTTCTGTACCTGCATAAATGACAGCAATTTGGTCTTGCACAGGTAGGGGTTGGTATTGAGGTTGTTTGAAGATTTCGTTCAAACGGAGACCACGATCAAGTTGTGCTTGTGTATCTTTATCGAGGTTACTACCGAATTGGGCGAACGCAGCAAGATCACGGAATTGTGCCATTTGGAGTTTGAGACCACCGGCAACTTTTTTCATTGCTTTGGTTTGTGCAGCACTACCTACACGGCTCACACTAATACCTGTATTCAATGCTGGGCGTTGACCCGAGTTGAACAATTCACTTTCGAGATAAATCTGACCATCGGTAATAGAAATAACATTTGTTGGTACGAATGCAGATACGTCACCGAGTTGGGTTTCAATGATTGGCAATGCGGTTAAGCTACCACCACCGAGTGCTTCGCTCAATTGCGCTGCACGTTCAAGCAAGCGACTATGAAGATAGAAAACGTCACCGGGGAATGCTTCACGTCCCGGAGGACGGCGCATCAGCAATGATACTTGGCGATAGGCGTTGGCATGTTTTGAAAGATCATCATAGATCACGAGTGCATCCATACCATTTTCCATGAACCACTCACCCATTGCACAACCTGAGTAAGGTGCAATGTATTGGAGTGCTGCGGATTCTGATGCGGTTGCGGTTACAATGATGGTGTATTCAAGTGCGCCATATTCTTCGAGTGTGGCAACGATACGGGCAATTTCACCACGACGTTTACCAATTGCGACATAGATGCAGTACATATCTTCGCCACGTTGGTTGATGATGGTATCAATTGCAACTGCCGTTTTACCTGTTTGGCGATCGCCAATGATAAGCTCACGTTGACCACGACCCACTGGAATCATTGCATCGACAGATACAAGCCCTGTTTGGACGGGACGATCAACTGATTGACGTTCCATAACACCCGGAGCCATACGCTCGATGTCATAATATTTCTCAAAGTCAATTGGACCTTTACCATCAATTGGATTACCGAGTGCGTCAACAACGCGACCTAGCAAGCCTTTACCAACTGGGACAGATGAAATACGTCCGAGTGGTGTAACAGAGTTGCCCTGTTGAATATTGTCGTAGTCACCCATGATGATGACACCGACGCTATCTTGCTCAAGGTTGAACGCGATACCTGCTGTGCCAGATTCAAAACGCACGAGTTCGTTATAACGAACATTGTCGAGACCTGATACACGAGCGATACCATCACCGACTTCAGTTACATAGCCGACTTCTACCGCTTCAACGGTTGGCTCGTAACCTTCAATCTGCTTAAGAATAGAATCGTAGATGCTTTCCGCCATTCCTTGGCTCCTTCTTGATTGAGTTATTCATTTGAACTATTTATTAATATTATCAGGTTGCTTGGCTTATACCTGATTAAAAATCCTAATATTGATGTGTCTGTGTGCGTGTTTTTATAACTTAGCAATAGACAACATAAATACAATACATTTATGCCAACGCATTGTAGCAGTCATAGTGCCGATTGTCCACAATTTCACGAACTCACATGAACATCTTATCAAAGAGCGAAAAAATGGTCTATATGGGGTTTAATTTGCTCTATTTTTTACCATAACTCATTGTATAGCTTACCACTACCAAGCATGCCATTAGAGAGTATTATTATCGGTGATGTGATCTAATCATCACTTTCACCAAGTTCAACTGAGCGTTGATAGGCTGCCCAGATACCATCGCCAATAGCAGAGCGTAAGCCCAGTTTTTCCATCCTGTGTAAGCCAGCAGCCGTCGTGCCACCGGGAGATGTGACTTGGTTACGGAGTAATGTCGGGTGTATGCCTGATTGTTGGGCGTAAAGGACTGAGCCTTTAATCGTTTGCAGCGTGAGTTTTTCTGCATGTGCGCGACTAAAGCCCATGCGTACTCCCGCATCAATCATGGATTCGATGATGAGGAATACATAACCGGGTCCACTGCCTGATAAGCCTGTTGCCATATCCATATAATGCTCATCATCGACATAGAGTTCTTCGCCCATTGCACTCAAGATTTGTTGTGCCAATATTTTATAATCATCCATCACTTCATACGTTGCCGTCCAGACGGTGATGCCTTCGCCAATTTGAGCGGGTGTATTGGGGATTGAGCGCACGACACGGCTATTATGTAAATCTTCGACAATATCACGGATTTTTGTGCCTGCAACGATACTCAGGATGAGTCCTGCGCTATCAACCCGTCCGCGTATTTCGTGTAAAGCGGTTTCGATTTGTTGCGGTTTGACACCGATGACAATAATATCCGCATCGGCAACGGCTTCAACATTGCTCGTTGTGGTATTGATACCGAGTGTATCGTGTAATTCTTGTAAGCGGACTTCGTTTGGATCAGATGCGATGACTTGTGTTGGTATAACCAGTTGGCTGTTTACTAAGCCACTAATCATTGTGCCACCCATCACCCCTGCGCCAATAAATGCAATCTTTTTATCTTCAAAGCTCATGATAATTTCCTTGAGTAAATTCAATATTTAAAATAGTAATCATTAGAATACCTTTACCCCCTAAATCCCTCTCCGTTACTATTTGCAAGCTCTCTATTGGAGAGGGACTTTCAATATTATCCTAAAGGATATTGGTTGTGTTCATGCCATTTCGCAACGAAATGTTCAAGGCGATCACGTTGGACATCAATGCCGATGCCTGCCCCATCAGGAACGGACAAGGTACTATCATCATTAAGGACGAAGGGAGGTTCGGTTATGTCAGGATTGAAGTAACGGTCTGTCGCGCTGATGTCGCAGGGTAAGGTCACCCCCGGTAAGGATGCAAAGGATGTATTTGCAGATCGTCCGATACCTGTTTCGAGCATACCACCAATCCATAGTGGTAAATCATTATCAACACAAATTTGATAGATTTTAAGTGCTTCTGCAAAACCGCCGACACGGGCAGGTTTCAAATTCAAAATACCAATAGCACCAACTTGGAGCGCAAGGCGCATATCACTGGCTGTTTTAATCGACTCATCAAGGCAAATCGGTGTTTTGAGTTGTTTAGCCAGTTGACCATGTTCATAAATATCATCATGTGCAAGGGGTTGTTCGATCATTAACAAGTTAAATTGATCGAGTTGTTTGAGATGATCGACATCTGTCAGACGATAGGCGCTATTGGCATCCAGCATCAACATAATGTCAGGATAACGACGACGCACAGCTTGTGCGAGATTGACATCGGCATTGGGTTTAATTTTGAGTTTAATGCGCTTATAGCCTTGAGCAAGGCGCTTATCAATGATGGCAAACAATTCTTCATCGCTATCTTGTAAACCAATGCTCACACCAACATTGGCTTTATTGGTTGATTGATGTCCTTCTGGCAGATAATGAGCAAATAAATCCGCAAGGCGCATATCATTGGCTTTAGCGAAAGCATCCCAAATTGCGCCTTCTAAACCATGTTTGGCATGTTCATGATAACGAATTGGTGCAATGAGTTTTTGAGCATCACGCGGATCAGCAAGTGTTTTGTTGCGCACAAGATCAACCATCCAATTATGGAGAATATGGTATGCAGTTCCTGTTGTCTCGCCTGTGTAACCGGGGTCAGGCGCAGCAGAGGCTTCTCCCCAGCCTGAAATACCATTTTCAGTAATGACTTCAACGATGATAGCCCCTTTAATCGGTTCACCGCCAAAGCTGGTATTGAGTTGTTCAACAAAGGGCATGGCTATGGGATAAAGTTTAACGTCTTTGATCGTAATTGATTTCATAAGAATCACCTTCATGATTATGTTTAGTTATGCGAAAGAATATGAGCCATCATCGCGCGTAAAAATATAAAAAACACGGTTTTCAATGCGTGTAAAATCAGTTGCAAGATACCCATTTGCCAATAAGTGTGTAAATGCTTTTCGGACAGTATCGCGCCATTGCTGCCCTAAAGCTGGATTAATGCGTTCAAGTGGAACAAATTCCATCGGAATTTCTAAGCGAATGGCATCATCAGATGGTATTTGTAAGTCGTGCGGAACGAGCAAGCCTTCATCCGATAAACTAACAGGATTGATAATCGGCAATTCGGCAATATTCAGATGTTGCCGTTGGGTCAATGATGGATGATTCACCCACCAATTTACCTGCAAGCGATCTGCACTCAGAACAGGATTGGTTGCATCTGTACCAAAGTAATTTTCTTCGTATTTTTGACCAACTGCACCGAGTTTATGCAAATTTAGGTAGGCATTCCGTGATAATAGTGGATCAAATGTCCAGAGAACGAGTTGAATATTATGTTGTTGTGCAAATTGATGCTGCGCTTGTTTGAGATGCTCACCAATTTTTTGTCCACGATATTCAGGCAGAACAACCATCCGTTTAGACATCACATAGAGTTGCGATGTTGCATCATGAGCATCGTCTGGGCGAATATCCGCACCAAGAAAACCCATTAACATACCCACCATATTATCACCATCATAAGCGGCATGGATATGTCCACCGTAACGCGCCATCGAGAGCAGCATATGAGCAGGTACAAGGTCTGCCATATTATCACCCCAATAGACTTTTTGGAGGGCAACAGCAGTGTCCATTTCGTCAGCAGTATGTAAGGTGCGAATTGTAATTGGTGACATAGTCTTGCATGACCCTCTTTTAAATTATAGGCTACGTGGTCGGCGACGGAAAATGGTTCGGATACTGCGTAATAGATGGTTACGATCTTGCATATAGGTAACGAGTGTATCTTCAATACGGCGTGGACGCACACCAAAATAGGTATAGGTGTTGCCTAATTGTGTTGTTCGGTTAGTTGCTAGAATATCCAACCACTGCGGTGTCGTCAAACTACGAGGAAAGATCAATCCGTAGATGCGCGTCAAGAAGCGTAAGGTATAGGGAGGAAATGGAATAATCAGGCGCGGATTACCCGTGATACGCATCAGTGTCAGTAATAAATCTTCATAGGTGATGTATTCAGGACCACCGATTTCAAGGGTATTATCAACGGAATCTAATGATTCAAGTGAGGCAATGATACATTGCACAAGATCATCGATATAAATCGGATGCAATGCAATTTCACCTTGTCCGGGCATGAGATGAATCACAGGATTGGTTGCCAACATCATTGCCATATTGTTCATAAAGGCATCTTCTTCGCCAAATACGATCCCTGAACGCAAAATTGTGTATGCGAGACCGCTATTGCGGACAATTTCTTCTACTTGCCCTTTAATGCGATGCAGCACATAAGCAGATGACGATGAAGCTCCGAGATGGCTGAGTGTGATAATACGCCCCACGCGGGCGGCGCGAGCAACAGAAACAAGGTTTCGTGTGCCAGCTAATTCGATGCGTTCTAAGTTACGCTCACTGCCCCACCATTGAGCGCTTTCGAGGTGGATAATGGTATGCACACCTGTTACAGCTTGATAGAGTGCTTCATCATCTAGCAGATTACCCAGCACAAGATCGGGGACATAGGCAGCATTTTCGGCATCCCAAGGTAAACGACGCGCACGATTTTCGGGTAGGAGGCAACGGACAGGTAAACCCTGCGCTAAGAGTTGGCGCACGAGATTCCGTCCAATAAAGCCTGTTGCACCTGTAACAAGTATCATAAATAGATTTAGTATCCTTACATCAATCTTGATTGCTGTTATACTATTCCGCAACTTAGCCGAATACAAAAGGGCGAGTATCGCACTGGTATGAGTAACCTATTGTAGATAATGGGTTTATATAAGATGAAACTGAAATTTAAAAATGCAATTTGAGGAGGGGTCAACGTGGAAAAACCGCGTGTAGTCGTAACAGGGCTGGGGATCATTAGCCCGCTCGGCAACAACGTTCAAGAGAATTGGGAAAATGTATCAGCAGGTCGGAGCGGTATTGATCGCATCACATCTATTGATACGAGCGAACTTGCAAACCATATCGCTGGTGAAGTCAAAAATTTTGATGCGACAGACGTTTTAGGGCGCAAAGAAGCACGTCGTACAGACCGTATGACTCATCTTGCTGTGGAAGCATCCCGCCAAGCATTAGAGGATAGCAAGCTCGAAATTACTGAAGATAATAAATGGGAAATTGGTGTAATCGTCGGTAGCGGTATCGGTGGATTACATTCCATTATTGAATCACAACTTACGTTAGATACCAAAGGACACCGTGCTGTCAGTCCATTGGCAATTCCTAAAAGTTTGATTGATTCGGCAGCAGGTAATGTATCGATGCAATTTGGGCTGAATGGTCCTAATTTTTGTATTACCACTGCTTGTGCAACAGGTAATAATGCGATTGGCGAAGCAACAGCGATTATCCAACGGGGTCAAGCAAAAGTCATGTTAGCATCTGCCTCCGAGGCAGCGATAATTCCAATGACATTAGCTGGTTTCAATAATATGAAAGCCTTATCACAGCGAAATGATGAACCGCTCACAGCTAGTCGTCCATTTGATGCAACGCGCGATGGATTTGTCCCCGGTGAAGGTGCAGCGACATTGGTTCTCGAAGATTTAGATCATGCGCTGGCACGCGGTGCAAAAATTTATGCAGAAGTTGTCGGATATGGGCATACCAGTGATGCGTATCATCCAACAGCACCGATGGAAACTGGTGAAGGCGCAGCTAAAGCGATGGAATTTGCATTGCGCGATGCAGGTTTAGAGCCAAAAGATATTGATTACATCAATGCACATGGTACAAGCACTCAATTGAATGATTCAGCAGAAACAAATGCAATCAAGCGTGCTTTAGGTGAAGAAGCCTATACCGTCAATATCAGTTCAACTAAATCAATGACGGGGCATTTGTTAGGTGCAGCAGGCGCTGTTGAAGCAGTCTTTAGCATTATGGCAATGCAGAACAATTTCGTCCCGCCGACAACCAATCTTCATGATCCTGATCCTGCGTGTGACCTTAACTACACACCTAATGTTGGCGTTGAGCGTCAAATTAATCATGTGATGAGCAATGCTTTTGGATTCGGTGGTCACAATGCCGTTATTATCATGAGCAGGTTTACTGAAAATGGCAACTCATAATCTTCCGAATGGCAAATCTCCAACAGGTATTTATGCCCACATTGTAGGTTGGGGGATGGCTGTTCCTGATAACATCATGACCAATGATGATCTCGCTGCAATCGTTGATACCAATGACGAGTGGATTACCTCTCGTACAGGCATCAAAGAGCGGCGTATTGCAACCGATAAAGATTCAACTGCAACATTAGCACATCGTGCAGCGCAAAAAGCCTTAGAACAAGCCAATATTTTACCAAAAGATATTAATTTGATTGTGGTTGCTACATCCACACCTGAGAATGTCTTTCCTAGCACAGCGAGTATGGTTCAAGATTGGCTAGGGGCGAGTAATGCAGGTGCGTTTGATCTTGCTGCAGCTTGTTCAGGCTTCGTATATGCCCTCAATATGGCAGCCGATTCTATCAAATCAGGCACAATTGATACAGCCGTTGTCATCGGTTCAGAAACGATGAGTCGGGTATTAGATTGGCAAGATCGTAGTACCTGTATTCTCTTTGGTGATGGCGCAGGTGCTGTTGTTTTACAAGCCAGTGAGGAACATGGTGGTGTTTTATCGAGTGTATTACGCAGTGATGGTGCAGGGGCTGATTTGCTCGCCATCCCTACAACAAACAATCCTAATTTGAATGGTCATAAAGCACAACGGATGCACATGGCTGGACGTGAAGTTTTCAAGTTTGCGACCCGAGTGGTTGATAATAGCATCCGCGAAGCTGTTGAACGGGCAGGCATTCAAATTAAAGATGTGAGTTTGGTTGTGCCCCATCAAGCCAATCAACGTATTCTTGTGTCGGCAGCGAAGAAACTGGGCATTGATATTGATCTATTTGTCAGCAATTTAGATCGCTATGGCAACACTTCCGCAGCATCAATCCCGATTGCTTTATGCGAAGCCATTGAAAATGATCGTGTTCATACCGACGATTATCTTGTTTTTGTGGGTTTTGGTGGTGGTTTATCTTGGGCTTCAATGGTTGTTAAATGGTTGCCGAATGCTATAAAAGTCAAGACAAATCGTCCTTTGCAACAACAAAGGCGTGAATTCCAATATCAATGGGCGCGCTGGCGGTCACGAATCCAACGTTGGCAACGTCGCATTAGGCGCTTATTCAGATTTTAATCAGGAAACAGATAAAAGGCTCATATCATTGAGTCTTTTTGAATTACAGTTAATTACAGTTAATGGTTTAAATCAATCTTAATACTACCTCAATTAAATTAGGTTTATACTTATTTTTGTAACGCCATTACAACTATAATTCAATCATTAGGCGAGGTAACAGATCATGAAAATTCTATATGTGGAAGATAACTCCCAAAATATGCGCCTCGTTCGCAAGATGCTTAAAGTTGGTGGGCATGATATGGTCGGTGCCGAAGATGGACATACTGGAATTGACATGGCACATGAAGTTATGCCTGATTTAATCTTAATGGATATTAACTTACCTGATATTGATGGTACAGAAGTCACAAAACGCTTAAAAGCTGATCCGAAGTTCGCTAATACACCGATTGTTGCGCTGACAGCAAATGCTATGTACGGTGATAAAGAGCGTTTCCTCGATGCAGGTTGTGATGATTATTTATCGAAACCGATCAGCAAAACCGAATTACTGGCAATGGTCGATAAGCATTTTGTCCGTGTATGAGTTCAAAATGGGTAAGCGGCACACACCTTACCCATTTTTATTTTTGATGTTAGGAATGTCCGATTAATCGCGCCGACTGACTAGGCTTGCATAATACAACAAAGTCAATACGGATGTTATTGCAGCAGCGATATAAGTGAATGCTGCGGCAGTTAATACTTGGCGTGCGCCTTTTTGATCTTGTTCTGTCTGGATTAATCCTGATTGGCGGAGCAATTTTAAACCGCGTATACTTGCATCAAATTCCACAGGTAAAGTTAATATCATAAACCCGACACTCAATGCAAAAACACCAACCCCTAGCCATGCTAATCCTGCAAAGTTAAATATCAAGCCTGCAAAAATAAGCGCATATGACAATGTTGGGCTAAATTGAACAGCAGGTAATAAAAAATTTCGTGCTGCAATTAGAGGTGACCCATCTTGGTGCTGTTGCGCGTGTCCAAGTTCGTGGGCAACAATTGCCATTGATGCGACACTATCACGACCTGCTACACCGGGCGACATACGCACAGTATGTGATGTAGGATCATAATGATCGCCTAAATCTTGCGGTGTAGTTTCAAGCATCACATTATTGACATTGGTTACTTGCATAATACGGCGGGCTGTTTCAGCGCCTAAGTAACGATTGCCATTGGCAATATTGCTCCATTTTTTATAGACATTTCGTAGATAAAATTGTGCTAATCCACTAATGATTAATGTGGGCAGGAATACCATGATGAGATAATTTGTATCGAAAAACATGCGTCCCTCTATCTATTACTAAAACGGTATGCCTCAATAATAGATGAAATTTATCAGGAGAAGATCAGAAAAATGCAAATTATGTGTTAACAAAGCCTAATGTTTGTGTAGCATAATCACGGGTATTGAGATGTAAGGGTAGCAAACAATTATCAAGCAAACGCGGTTTCCCCACTTGTGCAGCGAGTGAGACTAAAAGCGGATTATCGCTTGCATCAGTAATTTCTGTGAGTGTAGCCGCATCGGCAACTGAAACATAATCAAGCTGGGCTAAGGGTTCACGATTGACGGTATCTTGAACAATTTTACGAAGGGTATCAGGATGACGTTCGCCATTTTCGTATGCTTGACCCACTTGTTGCAAGGCAATATTGAGGACTCGGGCTGCTTGGCGTTCATTGGGTTGAAGATAAACATTACGAGATGACAATGCTAGCCCATCAGGTTCGCGCACAATTGGGCAAACTTGGATGCTGAGTGGCATATTGAGATCACGCACCATCTGCCGAATAACAACAACTTGCTGGGCATCTTTTTGACCAAAGAAAGCAATATCAGGCTGAACGAGATTAAATAATTTGGCAACGACAGTCGTTACTCCTCTGAAATGTTCAGGACGTTTCGCCCCTTCTCGCTCTTGAGTGACTTCTTCGACAGTAACCCATGTTTGAAAACGCGGTGGATACATCAATGTAGGGGTGGGCGTGAAAACGAGGTCTACACCTGCATCGTTCAATAAGGCTAAATCACGTGGCATATCACGCGGATAAAGATCAAGGTCTTCATTTGCGCTAAATTGTGTTGGGTTCACAAAAATCGTTGCAACTACTGTATCACAGGTTTCTTTTGCTGCTTTGATTAAGGATAAATGCCCTTGATGTAAGTAACCCATAGTCGGGACAAGCCCAACTGTTCCTGTGAGTTGTGACTGATGTGTTCGTAAATCAGCAATCGTATCAATGATGTGCATGAATGACCTCATCACGTAGTGCAGCAATAATATCATCAGGCATTGAGAAGCTATTGGCTTCGGTTGGGAAATTACCTTCGCGTACTTCAGCGTGATATTGCTGTAAGGCAGTGAGCATCATCTCATTGAGATTCACATAGCGCTTGGTATGTTTGGGAATGAAATCATCAAATAGTGCCAGAATATCATGGAATACTTGGACTTGACCATCGCAACCAATCCCTGCCCCAATCCCAATTGTTGGAATATCGAGTATTTCAGTGATAAGCGCTGACAAACGGGCTGGAACAAGTTCAAGGACAACCGCAAATGCTCCTGCTGCTTGTACCGCTTGTGCGTCACGGATGAGTTGGCGTGCAGGTTCGAGTTGTTTACCTTGTACGCGGAATCCTCCAAATTGATTGACACTTTGGGGCGTTAAACCGATATGTGCCATCACAGGAATCCCTGCATTAGTAATGCGTTTAATCGTCGGTGCCATTGTTTCGCCACCTTCTAGCTTAACAGCACTTACTCTTGCTTGTTGCATCAATTTACCGGAGTTTTCGAGCGCTTGTTCAGGACTGATGCTATAGGTCATAAATGGTAAATCACCGACTACAAATGGTTTAGTTGTGACTCGTGTGACAATTTCGGCATGATAAATCATATGCTCCAATTTCACAGGGATGGTCGAATCATGCCCTTGCACAACCATGCCTAATGTATCCCCAACAAGTATCATAGGAATCTCTGCTGATTCGGCAAGGCGTGCGCTGGTTGCATCATAAGCGGTTAACATGGTGATGGGTTCGCCATCGGTTTTCATTTTCTGAATATTACGAATCGTCAAGCGTTTCATAGGAATCCTGCAATATGGTCTCTAGTGTGTGTGTATCAATGCCCCGTTGTTGCACCATTGGTAAGGATAATTGTGCAAGTCGGATATAGGTTTGTCGCAGCATATCATCATTGAGTGCGTGTATGTGTGATTGTATTGTGCCACTATCTGCGCGAACTAATGGACCTGTGAGCGCATCAGGGATACCCTTTTGGGCAATATTATCAACGGTTGCTTGCAAGAGTGTGTGTAGCGCATGATTGATTGCGTCTGTATCCGCACTGATTGATTGTAATAATTGTTGTGCGATAGCGTAGAGTGTCACGCTGTAATTACTCGTGATAACGAGTGCTGCATGGTATAACGCTTTTTGCCCTGTTGGGATCATGATTGTTTGACCATCCAAGGCACTAATAAGCTGTTGTAACCAACTTTGCAGCTTTGTGTCACTTGCCTCAATTGCAAACGTTATGCCTTGTAGATTGTTTGTTGTTGCCTCACTATCTGCAAAGTCTACAAACGGAAATACTGGATGTAGACTGCCAATCATCGCCCCTTGCTCTATGAGAGATTGCAAGGGTTCAAAGCTGATTGCGCCTGATGTGTGAATCACTGCTTTATTGCTTAAATTGAGTGATGCTAACTGCTTTGCAATGTGCTGAATTGCATCATCAGATACAGCAACTATGATTAAATCAGCTTGTTGTACAAGTTCAGCCATTGATTGTGTGGCATGTGTATTAATCGCTTTGGCAAGGTCAGTTGCACGTAACGACCTGCGATTATAAACCGCTACAATTTCATATCCTGCTTTGTCTAATAGACGCGCTAATGTATATCCAACCTTACCTAAGCCAATAAAGCCAATTTTGGGTTGCATCTAACCCCCTGCTGAGGGTGTTGCTGTGGCAGCATTTGGTGGATCGCTGATAAAGATTGTTACCTGACAGAATGACACGAGCGTATTGGTAATATCAAAGACCATAAGGCGGAATTGGTATGCACCTTCTTCGTAAGGACCCGGTACAAAATTGCCCAGTTCAGTCACTTGTTGTGCAGATGCAATACCACCTGTTACAACAAGAAAATCCCCAAGTGTTGTAGGTCCTGATATTTCCAGTTTGGCTTCTTTGAAATTATCGGTAAATGCTGTGCCACGCACCAGAAGTGGTGAAAAAACCCGTTGTCCATTTGCAGGGACTTGCAACTGTGCGCGAGGGTCTTCGCAGCCTTCAACAGGTGGCGCATTAGGGATAATTGTCCCAACAGGTGTTGGCGTTGGGGTTGGGGTGAGTACGATAATATCGGTGTCTTCATCTAATGGGGGTCCCACTTCGATATTCAAGCCACCGCCATCAACAGATGCAGGAGTGGGTGTCGAAAACTCAATATCTTCGATAACGCCTTCTTGTGCGACAACAATAGTATCCATATCGCGTTCTGCTTCGAGAAACGGAACAGCGCGGACTTGGACACCGAATAGTAAGACAGCCACTTCAAATGCTATCAAAATGGTGGTGATAGCATTCGCTTGACGACGGCGTGCTAAATCACGCTCAAGTTCAAAATAGGTTGCCGACATTTCGCTACGGGCTTGCAATAAGCGGTAAAAATACCAGATAACGATAACGGCTAATAAGACATAGGCTGGCTGTGCTGCCCAATCCAATGCAAAAAACAAGGCTCTCATGCAGGGAAATCTTTCAGAACACCTTTGAGTATCGTTGTCAGGCGTGGGACAATCACTTTGCCAGCTTCTAGGACTTCTTCATGATTGGTTTCAAATTCGCTATCCACTTGGTCAATTGCCACATTGGTAATTCCAGAACATGCCATCACACGGATACCTGCATGACGCGCTACTAACACTTCATGAACGGTGGACATGCCAACAGAATTTGCGCCTAACACCCGTAGCATACGGATTTCTGCGGGCGTTTCAAAGGCTGGACCTGAAACGGCTGCATATGTTCCCTCGTGCATCGGAATATCGTAGGTTTGAGCAACCTCACGCGCTTTTTCTCGTAAGGCGCGGTCATAGGCTTGGGCTAAACCGACAAAGCGTGGTCCAATAGCATCATCATTAGAACCCATCAAGGGATTATTGCCTGTTAAACCCGGTAAGTTGATATGATCGCTGATAAGCATCACATCCCCTACGCTAAAAGACGAATCAACACCGCCAGCCGCATTGGTTAAAATCAGCGTGTGAATCCCTAGCATGTGCATGATTCTAATGGGGAAGGTAACTTGCTTCATGGAATAACCTTCATAGAAGTGTGCGCGTCCTTGTTGAGCAACCACACGTTTACCTTCTAACATACCAATGACTAGATTACCACTATGTCCATGTACAGTCGATTGGGGCCAATTGGGAATGGATGAATAAGGGATAATTGTTGGGTTTTCGATTTCATTTGCGAGTGTGCCTAAACCTGATCCCAAAACAAGACCAATCTCAGGTATACTATCGGTATGGTCTCTGATGACAGCAAGCGCTGCATCATAATCTGCTGGTGTATATTCCATTTATAATCCTTTTTGGGTCAGTCATTAACGAGATCATTATACAAACAAACATAAGCCTTACCAACTGTTTATGATTTTGGTAAAGACGAAACATTCATTTCTGATTATAATAGGTATGATGATTGGGAAATTTCGGAGCGTATACCACAATGGCAACAATCCAAAATACAAATAGTGTGATGTATCGTTATGCAGAAGCCTATGAAAAACTGTATAATCGCCGTCCGCGTGATTTACGTGCCTTGGATGAAGGTTGGGTAATTGTTAATGGTGCGAAACTACCCTTAGCAGAGCTTGACCATCTGACGAAGCAATTACAATTGGAATATAAGCAAACAATTGCCAATAAACGCAACATGGTTGGACGATTAATTAAGTGGTTTAAGGGTTAATCTGCCGTCTATTTGATTTTTCATACATATTTCTCCTGCTCTGAACCCTCACAATTTAGTTAAAATAGGTATACTTATTCCAACAGTCATTAGCAACAGTTGGAATGGATAACTTGTGGATGATCTTCAACGTCAATTACGAATCGCCTTATTTGCTTTCTTGATTATTGTGCCTGTTGGGACAATTGGCTTTATGATTCTCGAAGGTTGGTCGTTCATTGATTCGTTATATGTAACCGTTATCACGTTATCCACCATTGGTTACGGTGATCTGACACCACTCGATCCTTATGGGCGCTTATTTACAATTGTTCTAGCTGTCTTAGGGTTGAGTGCATTTGCGTTTGCGGGTCAAGCATTTATCCAATTTTTTACCAGCCCTCTTCTACGTTTAGCACGCACACGCCGTATCACACAACGTAAGGTTCGGCGCTTATCGAACCACTATATTATTTGTGGCATGGGCGAGATGGTTGATCGCACGGTTGATTATTTATTGCAGAGTGCCAATGTCAGACGTGACACGATACGCGCCAGACAATATCGTCCAATTGATGGTTTTCTTGAGCGTATTTTAGGGGATGACGAAACTGGACATTTTTTGTGGTTGAGTCGCCCAATAAAATCTTTTAGTCATTCACTCATCAATCTATTTCAAACACAATCAACCATTCTTGATATTTTGGTTGTCGTGACACAAGATGAAGAATATGCTGAAGGGTTACGTAATTCGGGATTATTAGTCATCAAGGGTGATCCAACAGTTGATGAGGTTTTGATTGATGCTGGGATTGAACGCGCTCAAGCGATGATGGTGATGTTAAACGATGATACTGAAACCCTCTTATCTGTTTTAACAGCCCATTCAATTGCGCCCACCACCCATATCACCGCAGCCGTACTCGATGATGATTTAGGACGTAAAATTGTGCGTGCTGGCGCAACCAATGTTCTCAACCCCTTTGATACATCAGGTCAATTTTTAAATAATGCGACCTTTCGTCCTGCTGTGAATGCCTTCTTTAATGGATTGATGTTTGACCACAATACCGATTATCGCTTAACACAATTATCTATCCGAGAGAATTCGCCTTGGGTGGGCAAAACAATTGGGTCAGTAAATTTTCGGACACAGTATGACGGTGGTGTAATTGGGATTCGCTACGATAATTCGATTTTTGGGTATGCGCCCAGTGACCAACATATTTTAGAAGTTGATGATGTCTTATTGGTGGTTGCACCTGCGACTCACATTCAAGAGATGCAACAAGATAGCAAAGGCAATAGTGCATCAAAAACGCGCTTAACCTTATGGCAACCTTTACCACGAATACAAGCGCCGTTACGGAGTGATAAGACCTACTCGTTGGTAGAAGCAGAAAAAGCCATTGAGGGGATGTCAAAGCATTTTATTATCTGTGGTAATGACCGCATTGCCCGTAGTGCAATTGCACGGCTTGACCCCACCCGTCCATTTGTAATCATCAGCAATGATAATACCTTAACCAGTGAACTGATTAAACGCGGTTTCCGTGTGGTGCATGGCAATCCATCAAGCGAAGAAACATTACTCAAAGCAGGTGTTAAACGCGCTCAAGCGATTATGGTTGCACTCGATAAAAAAGCCGATAGCGTGCTGACGATTATCACAAGTCGGGCGATGAATAAGCGCTTATTGATTACCACAACAGCAAACACTGATGATATGATTGAAAAATTGGAATTATCAGGGGCTGACCGTGTCGTGAGTCCGTTCCACGTTGCAGCGCAGTTTGTATTATTGACAACAACGCGCCCAGAAATCAGTGGATTTGTGAATGCTGTATTGTATAACTATCAAACAGGCTTAGAAACCACTGAAATTTATATGGAACATGACTCGGTTTGGATTGGTAAAACAATCAGTGAACTCAAGATTCGCAAGGATTATGATGCAGGGGTTATTGGTATCCGTCAAGCAGATCGTAAAACATTTATGTATGCTCCACCTAGTGATTATGTCATCCGAGAGCATGAAGTTTTAATTATTGTGACCCCTATGAAACATTCGGATACGCTGCGCGATGCAGCACATGGTGGTGTTGTTCATGCGCCCTCAACCTTACGCTCAAAAGTGTTGCAGAGCCAACGTTTTACACCTGATGAAATTCAAGAGTTGCTCAAACAAGCCAAGCGCCCACGAAAATAATGGTTGATTGCCTAAAGACCTGCCCGTTTACGCTCGGCAGCGTAATCTTCGGGTGTATCAACATCTCGTAGGACGCTATCGGTTGTGACATTGACATAGGTCATTTCATCGGCGTGCGCGTTGATAACCTCACGCGGTGATTGATAATTACGCAAAGCGAGCAGTTCTGACCAATATTTACGCCCGATGAGGATTGGGTGTCCGCGTCGCATTTGATAACTCGGCGCAATTAATTCTCCTTGCCCTTCGGCATAGGCTTTGAGAATTTCATAGATCACTTTTGGTTGAATACGCGGTTGATCGCCCAAAACAATTAGCGCTGCGGAGACATGGTCAGGGAAAGCACGTAATCCTGCTTTGAGAGATGATACCATCTCGCCCGTTTTATAAGCACGGTTATGAACAGGTTTTGCTCCCATGCGCTTTGCCATTTTCTTGACATCATCAGCATACCAACCTGTAATGACATTGATATGGTCAATGCGAGCGCGATTGAGTTGGTGAATAATATGCTCAATGATCGTATGTTGTTTTGTCCAAGGGAGTAATACTTTGGGTTCGCCCATGCGAGATGCCTGCCCTGCTGCCAGAACAATTGCGCCCACTGAGCGTTGTAATTCATAGACAGGGTTGGTTGCGCGTACTGACCCTAATGCAACACCATTGACGCGAGGTGATTGTAAGACGAGTTTCGCAATGAGTCGCGCACGACCCCGTAAATACCCGACTTCTGGGGTTTGGTTAACAAAAACGACCACACGCGATTTTTCTGGTATCCCTTTTAAGCCAAATTCGTCATCACGCAGCACTTGTGCAATCCAAGCCGAGCGCACATTACCACCTTCATAAAATCCGTATTTTTCTATCATGGCTTGTGGGTTATAAATATGCGTTTCATCAAGTGGTTGGTCGAGCGCACTCAGTGATGCAATTGGCACAACAATGGAGGCTTCATTTGGAATCATTGGTTCATTGGGATATGGGGCTTTAAATGGGCGACCATCAGATGAATCAGCTTCAATGAGTAGAATATCACTATCAATCGTATCGAGTACTTGCTGTGTCCATTCGATAGCAGGTCCATAGACTTTACCGTTATAGATGCGATCATAGACAAACACAAAACCATGTTCATTGAGTGCTTGTGAAATATTTTCAGGGTTGGCATCATATGGCATGGCATGGGGTATCAATTGCAATTGTTCTTCGTCAATGACATCCGTTGTTGTTGCCAATATGCGCCACTGCTGATCGAGCAATTCGTAACCTAAGCCAATTAAAGCAGATGTTTTACCACCTGCCCCAATAAACGCGACAACATCTCCGCGCACAATTTCAAATGCTTGATGTAACTTCATACAAACGCGCCCTGATATACTTTTTCAAAATAGGGTGTAACGTTTCTATTTTAACATGGGTCGTGTAATTTCTAAATAACCCCTATTCCTTGCTGACGGAAGGCTTTAACGACTTTATCAGGTGTGAAAGGTTGTTGGTTAAGCCATACACCTGTTGCATCATGGATGGCAGCAGCTATCGCTGGCAAAAGAGGTAACATAGGCATTTCTGCCATCCCGCGTGCACCCCAAGGACCAATCGGATCAGGATATTCAAGAATGACTGATTTGACTTCTAAGGGGACATCTAAAACCGTTGGGATCAGATAGGTTGATAAGTAAGGGTTTCTGATGCGCCCTTCTTCGCTTACTAAATATTCCATCAACGAATAACCCAATGCTTGAGCCACTGCACCCTCTATTTGACCTTCAACTAAGTTAGGATTGATCGCTTTACCAACATCACTGGCATTGACAACTTGCAACACTTGAATCTGTCCTGTTTCAATATCGACTTCGACTTCGACAGCTTGCGCGACATAACCATAGGCAAAGTTTGGTTCACTCCGTCCTGTGAGGGGGTCGAATGGTGTTGTTTTAGGGGGTCGATAGGTGTACTCACCTTTTGCAGGGCGTTCTTCAGATTGCCATGCGCGTAAAGCATTTTCAGCAGCGCCACGAATCGCATTGCCCGACATGAAGGTTAAACGTGATGCGGAAGCACTCCCTGATGAGCCATGATAAGCTGTATCAGACGCTAGCAACTTGATTTTATCAAATGTAACACCAACAGCTTCGGCTGCCATTTGCATGAAAACGGTATGTGCGCCTTGTCCAACATCCGCGCCCCCAATATTGAGAATGACTTCTTCAATCTCAGTTTGCCCGTGCAACTCAAGCCCTGCCCAGCTATTTTCAGGGAAACCAAAACTATAGCCAATATTTTTATAACCACAAGCAAAGCCGATGCCACGCCGTTTATAGGGGTCGGATGGTTGTTCAGTAGGTGATACAAAAAAAGACCCATCAACAGCTTGTTGCCAGTAAGATTGTAAGCCACATTGTTTCAGAACTTTATCCATCGAAACTCCCGCAGGAAGAGGTGTGCCTGTGCTTTGAATACTGCCTTCTTTGAACACATTGCGACGACGTAATTCAAGCGCGTCGATATCGAGGGCATCTGCTAATTTATTAATTTGTCCTTCCGCAGCAAATAAGGCTTGGACTGCGCCAAAGCCACGAAATGCGCCACATGGAATGTTATTGGTATAAACTGCGTAGGTATCAATATGAATATTGGGGATTTCATATGCGCCTGTACTGGTTAATTGTGCATTTCCTAGAACTTTATTAGACGTATAGTTATAAGCCCCTGCATCACCCACGATGCGATTTTGGGCGACGATTATCTTACCTGCTTTGCTTGCACCCCATTTAGCATGGATAGTAATAGGATGACGTTTATGATGATTGAGAATAGATTCTTCGCGTGACCATTGGGTTTTAATCGGACGTTGTAACTTCCATGTAGCGAGTGCCAGCACAATCTGAACAGACATATCTTCACGCCCACCAAATGCGCCACCAATAGCAGGATAAATCACACGGACTTGTTCTTCTGGCAATCCCAAGGCATGATTAATTTGCCAGAGGTCTTCATGATTCCATTGTCCTGCGACAACAACCGTAACACGCCCTTCGTCATCAATATAGCTCAAACCTGCTTCGGGTTGTAAGTAAGCATGCTCTTGCCAAGTCGTCGTATAGGTATCCTCAACGATAACATCGCATTGTTCCCAAGCAGCATCTACATCACCGCGCCGAATACGATATTGCGCTAAGATATTATTAGGGGTATCAGGATGTAATTGTGCTGCGGTATCAGTCATTGCTATTTCAGGATCAAAAACGGGTGGCAAATCTTCGTATTCTACGTGTATGAGATGAAGCGCCTGAGCAGCAATTGCATCTGTTTCAGCAACAACAACTGCGACATAATCCATGTAAGTACGAACAATATCTGTCCCTGCGATATCACTACCCGGACCACAGATGACGGGTTGATCTTTAATCACTAAGCCATATTCATTAACAGGAATATCGAGCGAGGTATAAACTGCGACGACACCATCTAAGGCTAATGCAGCCGACGCATCGACATGCAATACACGGGCATGGGCACGCTCACTAAATTTAATTTTGAGCCATAGTTGATCGTCTATATCCATATCACCCGGATAGGCTGCTGTGCCTGTCACTTTGCTATGAGCATCAATCCGCGTCACTGATTGACCTATAATCACGGTTTCATCTTTAGGCATTTCCACATCCTTTTGAGAGCATCAACTACGGGTATACAGCTATTGTATCAATATATTAAAAAGACATCATTCTTAAATGATGCCTTGTCTGATGCAAAATGCCAAGCCTATGGTTAAAATTTAAGCCTTAACTTTTGGCTTTTGTATAAAATCGCCTGTAATTGCGATACCATCAGGTTGATAAGTCACAATTTGAGGAACATAGTAAAATACTTTGGAAGAATCTTTACCGAACCATTCACGCACATGCTGTTCATCCCATATATCCGTAATCAATGTTAAGGATTCATCCGTAAATGGAAGTGATATGCGTTGACCCTCTAATTCATATGTAATAGCTGCCCATTCAGGGTCTATTAGGTCTTTAGGGACGGCAATACGTGCTTTATCGTGTAACCATGTCTCTTCCATTTGATAAAAATCAATCGGTGTGATAAATATACCGGAATTTTGGTAGGGTTTTTGGATAATAGGTTGTGCGAAATTCTCATAAATCCAATTAAACATGCTGGGAGCGTGTTCTTGTAATTGCTTCCAGCGTGGACTATCTGGAAAATAAGATAAGGGTCGCAAGCCATTTGCTAGCATGGATTGCAAAGTATCCTCATTTTCGTTGAGCAGATAATGAAACAGATGTGTTGTAGAGCAAACAGTTTGTGACATCAAGAACCTCCTTATGTTATACACTACAAACATTTACGCGAAATAACATAAAAAGGTTCATCTTGAGGATTATCAGTTTTATCGTTCGTTTTGGAAGATACGCCGTAGGATTGCAATTGCGGTTGCATAGGTGGGTTCTATGCCTGTGAATTGCATGCTACCTGCTCCTAGATTATGCCCTTTTTTCATCGGTGTATCCGAGGCGTAATGTAGGAAACCTACATCAAATGGCACTTGATATAAATTGACAATTTCATCGGATGGGTGGCGCTTAGGACGGAAGGCTTCATAGACAGCCGATAAATAAGGTCCCCCTTCCATTTCAATATCGGTATAGCCTTCACGATAAAAGACCGTCATATACCCCGGATTTTGCAAGAATGTACCTAGGGCAGTAATCGCTTTTTGATTATCCATCACATTACCATTGCCCATATAAGGCTTTACATCATCGGCAGAAAAGCAATTATCGAAAAGATAGGTATTCTGAGAATGTTCATCATGGATAACATTAGGGATCATAATATCGCCCACTCGCCCATTGAGGGTTGCAGCTTTGCCCATAATATAAACCCCTTTTAAGCGACTGGTTGTGCGCTCAGAAATACGACTGAGCATTTCATAAGCAGCCATCCCAAGTGGGTAATCTATATTGAGAATTAAGGCATTGCTGCGAGCTAGCGCTTCGGCATCAACAATATCAGCGAGGCGACTATCGATCCAATTCGCTTGTAATTTACCCAAATCAATGATCTGCGCTTCAATCTCGAAGCCATGTTTATTGGGTACGCGATAAATACCCGCAATATGTTCGTCTTCACCTAAAGCGTCAAGTGTTGTTCTTTCATCACTTAAGAATTTGCCGAGTACGTAATACAAAAAGTTTTCAAGGCTTTTGTGTGGACTTTGTTGAATATCTTCGTATTCAGCAAGCAAGGATTCATAGTTATATTCTTTGACATAATCAACCAAATTCGCTTCATAGCGCTTTGCAACCCCTGTCAGCAAGTTGACGAGGGCGTGGGTATTGCTCGATACGAAATAAACAGGACGTTTTTCCACATCGGGTCCACCTGCATCTAAGACTGATTGTCGCATTTCATCCCACCAAGACGCGGTTGCGCTGCGATAATCGGCTAATGAACCTGAAATCATCTTGATGCCAAAATCCTTGGGAGCTTGAGCAACCAATAACATCGTATCCACGAAATCATCTTGCCAGACGATTTCTAGGCGTTGTAAATCATCACGATTCATTTTGAGACGGTCAGCAAGTAAACCCAAATCCTCAGCATTCAAACGTGATTGTTTATTATGATAGGCTTCTAGGATATTACGCGCAGACGTATCTTTGAGCAGCATATGCAGTTTATTCCACTCAATCTGATAGGCTGTCAGAATCGGAATTAGATCATCAATATCAGAACGACTCGCAATATAGACAACCAATGTTGACACGCCATCAAAATGCATTCTGCGTCGTCGTCCGGGTGCGAATACCCGTTGCCAGTCGCTAATATCTTGATAGCCTGCATCAATGAAGGATTGCTCGGTTTGCCCAATTAATACCGTTGAGGTATCGCGGATACAGGGCGCTAACCGTAAGGCACTATACAATAAAGCAGAGACATCAGGGGTAAGGCTTTGTGCATCCACATGCAAGGATGAGTGCATTGCCATATGGCTTTCGACGAGTGTATCTATACGGATTGTACCGCTTGATCGCAGGACAGAATAATACGTCCGCATATACAATTGAATTTCTTCGCCACCTGTTTTAGGAACTGTTCTATCCATAATAAAATAGGCGATGGTTATCGCCTATCATCCTTTCTAATTAATTTCGGTGCTTAAATATCATCCAAACCTTTATTCGCTTGTTTCATCCGTGATCGCATTTTACGCTTACGTAATTTTGCGCGACGGCGGTCTTCTTCTCGGCTATCACGCTCTCGTTTAAGCGACGACTCACTCACTTGAATGCCCGGTTTAGGTGCAAAGACTGCATAAATCGCTGAAAATAGCATGATAATTAGTAAGAAGATGAAGAAAGCAACGGTATAGAGTGGCGCATTCGGATCTAAGCTAGATAATGATGTAAGGGCTTGTGCTGGGATATAATCCCCTGCAAATTCTAGAACAAAGGGGGCTGAAAACCAACCAACAGCCGCCGCAATAGCGAAGATGAATAATCCAATAATCGGATAAAATGCCGCTAGGGGGTCTTTCTTTTTAACTTGATATTTACCTTCAGAACTGCTCATATCTCAATCCTCTTTCAATTTATGTAAACTTGCCTGTTGAAAGGCATCAATAATCTTATAATAACCTGTGCATCGGCAGAGATTTCCGCTAATGCTTTGTTGAATCTGCTCATGGCTTGGTTGTGGATGCTCCGATAGTAGCTTGACACCCGACATAACGAAACCGGGGGTACAATAGCCACATTGGACTGCACCTGTATCAATAAAAGCAGCTTGGATGGGATGCAAAATTTGGTCATCTTGCAAACCTTCAATCGTGATAATATCTGCGCCATGAGCGCGTGGTGCTGCAACCATACATGCCATTACAGCCACATCATCTAAGAAAACCGTACATGCTCCACATTCGCCTTCTGAGCATCCTACTTTTGAACCTTTGAGATGCACATCGTCTCTTAACCAGTCTAACAAGGTTTTTGTCTGACCACAATTAACCTTTATCAATTGCCCATTAATAGTTGCTTCAATCACTTGGTTGGGGTCGTGAGTCAGGCTGTTTGGTAATTGATGCTCTTGTACATGTGCGTGATGATTGCCCCACAGCATCGCTGGTTGTTTCGGCAAGGTGTTTAATTGTTGATCGAGCGCTAAGGTGCGTAGTGCGCGTGCAACCAGCACTTTTATCATTTCGCTGCGATACTCTGCTGTACTCCGAACATCATCAATAGGGGTTGGTGTTTGGCTCGCAATATGCGCGACTTTACGAATCATGTCAGTTGAGAGTGATTGCCCGATTAAGGCTTGTTCGGCAGCAGGAACACGGATAATGGTCGGCGCAACACTACCGAGTGCAATCGCAGCATCAGCAACAGTATTATCAGGGGCGTACTGGATTTTTATAGCGCAATTGACAACAGAAATGGCTTGTGCGCGACGTAAACCTAATTTAATAAAAATAGCGCGTTCATTTGCAGCAAGCGCAGGAATTGTGATAGCTGTCATCATTTCATTGGGCTGCATCACGGTACGACGTAATCCTGTATAAAAATCTTGAAGGCTTACGACTCGTTCATCATTTAAAGACGTAAGGGTGACATTTGCGCCCAGTACCGTTAAGGGTGTAATGGTATCATTTGCCGATGACCCCGTAATCAGATTGCCTGCAATGGTTGCACGGTTACGGATTTGTGGTGCGCCAACTTCCCAAGAGGCTTGTGCCAATGGTAGTGCATAGTGTTGGATAATATCGCTAGCAACCACATGATTGTGATTGACTAACGCACCCATTGTGATGATATTATCGTCAAGTTGAATGTGATCGAGATGAGGTATACGGGTAATATCAATTAAAATATCAACATTGGGGCGTTTAGCATGTTCCATTTCGAGCAATAAATCTGTGCCACCCGCAATGATACGGGCGCGGTCTTGATATTGATCTAGCAATTCCAGCGCTTCTTGGATGCTATTGACGCTGTGATAGCTTGTCCACATAGAGATTTATCACCTTGTATCTCACAAACGATTATCTTGCTGATTTTAACACTACTTATTGATAATGTGCATCATGTATTAAAATACTAATCTGATTGCTTGCAAATCATTTTAATCTAAAGGCTCAATATCTAAAACCATGTAGGGATTAATATTAAGGACGATTGTGTCTTTATAGTGTGTTTCTGTTTGTTTGCGTCGATCCCATGTATGGACGTGTCCGTGTAATAAATAGCGCGGACGATACCAATCCATAAATTTAATAAAGGAATCAAAGCCTCGATGCGGAAAATCATCTTCAATATCATGAATACCACGCGGTGGCGAATGAGCAACAAAAATATCTGCACCGTAGCCTTTACGCCAACGCCGAAAGCGCATTTGTGGAGCTAATTTAACCACTTTTGTGTGCATTTCTAGTTGTGTATATTGAATCGTACCGCGATTATATTTAATCGAGCCTTCTAGTCCGACAAAGGTTAACCCTTTAAAGTTGACGACTTCTTCGTGGAGGTTGATCCCACCCGGAGGGGTTTGATCGTACATTTCATCATGATTACCACGCACATACATGAGTGGCTTCCCAAGAATTGTCATGATGAAATCTAAATATGCAGATGGCATATCACCACAACTCAGTATCAAATCAATATCACTGTATCGTCGCCGAAGGTTAACCGCATTATATAATGTCGGCATCTCGGTATCACTGACTACTAAAATTTTTACCACAATATATTCCCAGAATATGTCTGTTTAGATTGCCAAGGTGTCTTATTAATAATCATCAAGGTTGCCATGCCATTGCATCGGTTGACCTGTTCCGCCACGCCGTTGCATTGTAATTTGTGCCATGATGCTGATTGCGATTTCTTTGGGTGTTTCTGCTTCTAATTCTAAGCCAATCGGTGACTGAATGCGTTTGAGTTGCTCATCAGTTAGACCATATTTTTCACGCAAGGTATTGGATGTAATTGTCCAGCGCCGACGACTACCGATTAAGCCGATGTATGCTGCATTTGTTAGAACCAATTGCGGTAAAAGTTGTTCATCAATTGGCAATCCGCGCGTGACGGTTACAATATATGTATGCGATGTAATCTTAATGTGTTCCGTTATTTCGGCTGGGTTCGCTACAATATAAGCATCTAAATCTGGGACAGCATCAGGATTACAATACGCTGAGCGATCATCCGATAATACCACACGGTAGCCCATCCATTTAGCGAGTTCTGCAACCGCTTTGCCCACATGCCCTGCCCCAATCACGAGGATTGTTGGCGCGAATGCTATCGGCTCGATGAAGATCGTTGCTGTTCCACCACAGATGCCGACATTGGCATCACTGGTACTATTGAGCGAGTAGGTAATCGTCTGTGTGTGCTGATTCGCAATGCACGCTTGAGCCGATTCCATCACAGCCGATTCCATCTTACCACCTCCAATTGTACCGACGATATTGCCATCTGCAAAAATTAGCATTTTACTGCCTGCATGGCGTGGGATTGACCCCGTTGTGCTGAGGACAGTTGCGAGAGCAGATGGTATGCCTTGTTCAGTGGCGTTTAAGGCTGCTTGATAGACTGCGCGATGATCGTCTGCCATGCTATTCAATCTCCACTTCGCCGAGCCACAAACGCCCATCAGGCGTGACTTCGTAAACATCACTTTCAGGAATGAGGCGGTCTGTTGGGTCGTTTGG
>JBAUIA010000327.1:0-6545 GCA_049680565.1 Phototrophicaceae bacterium | reverse complement strand
ATATTATGTATACGAATGCCGAAAATGCAGATGAAATCTTATATGCGAGCGAGCTTGAGCGCGATATAACATTTGATGACATTCTGCCCAATATTCCAATCGACAACACAAGAGCCGATTATCGTATTGATAATAATAATCAAGCCTTACTCATACTCGTCCCCAATCACAACACCTGATCGTTACCAAGCGCGGAATTGGTTTGTCGTACAAAATCAAGACCTCAGCGTGATTTTAGCACCTGTCAATCAGACCATTGAAGGTATTATCTATGTGAGTATCTTGGGGACGAGTATCGCTATTGCCGTTAGTATTATTCTGGCATATACCATTACAAATCCGATTAAACTCCTAAGTGAAGCGACACAAACTTTAACCACACAAGATTGGAAAACCTCGATAGAATTAGCCAAGATGGCTAAAGGTAAAGATGAAATCGGTCAATTAGCTTCCTCTTTTGAGGAGATGCTTTATCACTTACGCAATTTCTATAGTCAACTTGATATACGGATTCGTGAACGTACAACTGAGCTAGAATGGGCAAATGAAAAACTGAAGCATCTTGATTCTGCAAAGACCGAATTCGTAGAAAGTGTTGCGCATGATATTCGTTCGCCTTTGACATCTATATTGCTCGCAATTAGTAGTTTTCAAGCGCATCCTAATGATCCTGAAAAAATGATTGAGCGTATTAGCGCCCGCATTGATCGTATTCAGCAATTACTCAGCAGTATCGATGCCTTGAACGATTTAGATATATTACCGCAATCAATGGTCTTAAAACCGCTACAATTGGATGAATTAATCAAGCCAATCATCACTATGTACGGCTCAAGATTGAATGAGGTCGGCATTGATTTAGCTGTTGATATTCAACCTATCCCAACCATGTTCGGTAATGCGTTTTTGTTAGAGCGTCTTTTCGAGAATCTATTTACCAATGCCATTAAGTATACCCTCTTAGGGCGCATTGACATCCATTTGTATGAAGATAAGCATCACATTATTTTGATTGTCAAAGACACGGGGATTGGTATTCCAGAAGATGAAATACCAACGATCATGCAACGGTATCGTCGCGCAAGCAATGCACTTAATTCTAATATTGATGGTACAGGCATTGGTTTACGAATCGTTGAAGAAGCACTACAAGTTCACAATGGTACAATTAAAATTGAGTCAAAACTCAATGTGGGTACAACAATAACTATTACCTTACCGAGTGGTGATGATTTCGACAACATGGACGATGATACATACAACAACCCTCCACAGTAGATTATGGAGGGTTTATGTTGATTAATCGCTTGTAGTACAATCTTCAAAAGCACTATTGCCAACCGTATTATCAAAACTTGCTTCAATGGTGACTGTATTACCATCATCATCCGCGAGTTCGGCAGTTAAGGTTGCTATGAATGACTCACCTGCTGCGCTTGGGAACGCTTCAATAACTAGTTCGCCAGTCCCAAGTTGATAATTGGTCAAATCGGCATCACGATAATCAACATAATTCGCCGCACCCGGATTTGCCCCGTCATCATCAGACCCAATCAGTGCAACCGTACCTGCTACATCTAATTGTAAAGATAGCCCAAGTTGTTGGCTATCTGCCAAAACACTTACTTCATAGAATTGCTCAAATACACCATCGCCATCATCACAGAAAAAATTAAAGCTATTAGCTGTGACTGTAGCTTCGGTTGCGCCTGTAATGGTATATGTCACTGCTGAACTATCGCTAGCATTGGTATCATTTGTTGTATCGGTAATGGAATCGTCGCTAGTATCAGTCGCTTCATCTGCTGTATCGGCATTACCACAAGCAACGAGTATCGTCATCATCATAATGAGGAGAAAAGATAAAAAACGTTTCATGAGATTTCCTTACGATCTAACTTACAACTGCTTTTATTATAAGGGAAAATCATGATATTGATGGGGAAATCAGGTCATTTATGGGTAAAACAACCTGATTTTAATGATTATTTTACGATATGAGCCGTGTTATCCCATGTGCCAGCAAATACTAGTTCGCTCAGAGGCTTACGGTTACGGGGGGATTGTTCTCTATCTTGGAGTTTTTCTGGCAATTGTTCCAATGAACCTAAATAGCCCAATGCAAGCGCGGTTATCGGTGTGTACCCATCAGGGATGGCGTAGGCTTCACGGGCTTTATCAGGATAGAAACCACCCATCATGCGGATGTATAAATCAAATGAGGTGGCTTGTAATGATAAATAAGCAAGTGCTTGCCCTGTATCGTGGGCAGCATGATTATTGATATAACCACCATCATGCTCATCACGCGCAACGGCTAAGAGTAGAACAGGGGCATTTTTTGCCCACGCTTGATTGCCCTCTTTGATAATGCCTAACATTTTCTGAAAGTCTGCTGCGTTATCACGGGTTGCAATGATAAAGCGCCAAGGTTGTGTATTCATCGACGATGCTGCCCAGCGTGCTGCTTCCAATATAGAGCGTAATTTATCATCTTCTACCAAGCGTGTATCAAAGGCACGCGGTGACCAACGATTTTTAATGACATCTAAAACAGGATAATCTGTTTCAGCAGGTTTGAGAATTTGAGTTTTGATGGGAGATGCCATGATACATCCTAAGATTAGTTGCTATTACTTTTTAGATGGCATCGGCATAGGTACTCTTACAGGGTCTCATCAAGTATTCAGATTCGAGGATTGAACGCACCATAAACTGTGCCTTTGCCCTATGGTTTTTAAAAGTTGTCCAGTATACTGTTGCCGATAAATCCCCAAAATAGTCAGATAGTGGAGACACACACATGATCGATAGTAACAAATTACGTAAAGGCACAACCTATCAAGAAGATGGTGAACTTTACAAAGTGATGGATTTTAGCCACAACAAAACAGCACGCGGTGGTGCAACCATTAAGGTCAGCGTTTTCAATTTACGCTCAGGCTCAACCACCATCAAGACCTATAACAGTGGTGCTAAAGTCACAGATATACGCCTTGAAGGTACAAATGTACAATATTTGTATGATGATGGTCGCTTCTTGACATTTATGGATATGAATACCTACGAACAACCCCAACTGAATCGTGAAGTTTTTGGGGATGATGTAATTTATCTCAAAGAGAATATGAACCTCAAGCTCACCAGTTATGAAGGTGAAATTCTCGATTATGAGTTGCCACAAACCCTTGATTATGAAGTAATCGAAGTTGAAAATGCAGTGACGGGTGATCGTGCGAATAATCCTCAAAAAGAGATTATCCTCGAAACAGGTTTACGCATTCAAGCGCCGATGTTTGTTAATGTCGGTGATATTGTTAAAGTGAATATCGAAAAAGGTGGCGAATACGTTACCCGCGTCGATAGCTAAAGGCAACGCTTCAAGATAATTTTTTATGTGTTTAAAACCCCGTTTTACGGGGTTTTCGTTAATAACGATTTATAAGTAAAGAGGCACTTGATTGAGTGCCTCAAAACTGCCTCAGAATTTATCGGGATACAATTCTTGTGCGAGTTCTTTTTCTTGGGCGACCAATTTACGGATGAGGTCAATGCCGTTGTTCCAGAAATCAGGATCGTTGAGATCAACGCCGATGGTTGCCAGCAAGTTTTCGGGATAATCGCTATCACCACTGGCTAGGAGTTCAACATACTTGGGGATGAAGCTATCGCCTGTTTTTTCATAGAGGGCATAGAGTGCTAAGACCAGCAATTCTCCAAAAGCATAAGCATAGACGTAGCCCGGTGTGCCAAGGAAATGCGGAATATAGCTCCACCATTGGGCGTAGCTATCACGCATGGTCACGCTACCTTGGAACATATCTTTTTGCGTTTCCATCCACAATTCATTGAGGCGGTCTGTCGATAATTCGCCTTCGGTACGGCGTGCGGTGTGCATGGCATCTTCAAAGCGATTCATCGAAATTTGACGGAATACGGTTGCAAAAGTGCTGTCAATTTTTTCGCTAATCATCGCCAATTGCACTTCTTTATCGGTTTCTTTACGCATTAAATCTTGGAAAACGATCATTTCGCCAAAGACAGATGCCGTTTCTGCGGTGGTGAGTGGTGTATACATGCTGAATAAGGTTTGTTTTTCACCTGCGAGGAACATATGTAAACCATGTCCCATTTCGTGCGCGAGTGTCATCACATCATTCGCTGTGCCTGTGTAATTGGTAAAAATCCAAGGATGGGTTGCTTTTGTGCCGTAAGACGCATATGCCCCACCACGCTTGCCTTGAATAACAGGTGCATGTACCCATTTTTCATCGAAGAAACGGGCTGCAATTTCACCCATACGGCTTTCAAAACCACTATAGGCATCCAACACAATATTCTTTGCATCATCCCATGTGTAGAAGGTTTCGCTCTCTTTGAGGTTGAGTGGTGCGTAGCGGTCATAATCAAACAATTCATCATAACCGAGTAACACTTTCTTGACCTGATAGTGATCGGCGACAATGCTGTAATTCGATGTCACGGCTTCAATGAGTGCATTGACGGTTGCATCGCTGGCTTTGTTGCTGAGGTTGCGCGATGTAATCCATGTTGGGTAGCCACGTAAACGATCACTACTCGCTTTATCGGCAGCTAAAACATTGAAAATATAAGTTAGTTCCATTGATTTACTATGCAAGGCTGCTGTCACGGCATCTGCTGCTTGCCGACGTGTGTCGCGGTCAGCACTGCCCGAAATTTTGCTGAGGACTTGCTCAAACGGTAAATCTTCGCCGTTAAAGTGGGCTGTTAAACCGCCCATCACTTGGTCAAAGAAGCGATTCCATGCGCCATTACCTGTGAGTGATTTTTCAATGAGCAATTTTTCTTCGGCTTCACTCAATTGATACGGTTTATTCTGGCGTTCAACTTCTAAATGATAGGCATAATCACGCAGGACAGGATCAGCGATGATAGCTGCTGCGCGCTCATCATCAACCGCGTTCCATTCCAATTGCATGAACACCATTTTTTGGCTGAATGCTGACCCAAATTCTTGAATCTTCTGGATGAATGCGCCCCATACTGGATCAGTTGAATGAACACTAAAGTTAAGGCTAGCATAGGTTGTCACGCGACCAAAATCATCATAGACAGATTCAAGCCGTGAATACATTTCGCCAATTTCTTCGGCTTCGAGTTCAGCAATTTTCCCACGATAATCGGCAACGAGTTGGTCAACTTGGGTTTCGAGTTGGGCTAAATCTTGGTCGATGCGTGGATCATCGGGGCTATCGTAATAAACGGATAAATCCCATACAATATCCTCTGCGCCTGTTTTTCTTTCGGCTTGTGCTTCTGCCATCTATAACTCCCTTTAAAAAAACTTTTCAATGCTAGCAGTGTACCAAAAATGAGCAAGTGAATCAATCACACCTGCTCATTACTCATACGTTATTTTCTTGAATGGTGTTTCATTTACTATGCGTTAAGTATCAGGTGAAGCATCATGTTTAAGAGACTATGATACCGGCACTAGCTTGAGTAGCTTGTCTTGTCTGATAAATGCTGATAATGACTTGTACCAGTAAGATAATCATAATAGGCGTGATGAATAGAATTGGTGTCACCTCAGTGAAAGCAATGCCCCAAATTGCAATGAGTATCGCTCCGATCAGATGCGTGATTGCTTCTGTCCGTTGCCGAGTGGATGTTTGTTTATCATCCAAACCAATATCAATCATCGCTAAGGCTAACAAATATAATACAATTGCAGCCGTATAGAGTAAGCGATAATCGGGGTTGATGGCTTCATTGGGATAACTTACAACCGCAGCAAAGGCTTTTTTTGCTCCCACACCAAATGCAACCAAGCCAATCGATAAAGGAAGATGTCCGTATAGCCAGAGGGTACTTTTCCAATTATTTTTTATATCAATGAGTTCATCTGCCGTATCAGAAAAGTACAGCCACCATAAACAATACAGAACGGTGAGTCCGATAGCACTAAAAGCAAATTCATTGATACCCAGTACAATCCCTTGTGAGTCATCTAAAATTTTTACGAAGGATTCACCGAGAACAATGATGGTGAAGATGCCCACACGCTCCGAAATATGATGTAAATCAATACCCCATGTCTGCCGTAATTTACGAATATTAGGTAACTGTGGCACTAACAATTCAACACTGATACCAACGAGCCATCCGACCCAATGATATTCAGCAGGGAGCAATAGTGAACCTAACCAAATAGCAATACCGAAGCTAAACCCAAAGGCATAACTGCGTGTGAGTTCACGGCTTTCAGGATGCGACAAGCTAGCCCGTATAAACATCACCACTAAGAGCAAGCGGATAGTTACGTATGCGAGCGTAAATTGGATGTATAACTCACCAAATGCACCTGAAATGCTCAATCCTAAGGTAGCAACAGCAAACATTTGAGTAAATACCATAATGCGATGAATGATATCATCTGTGACGTAGCGATTTTGATAAAATGTTTCACCAATCCATGCCCACCAAACAACCGTCAGCATGACAAGGAATTGCCCAAAACCTAAGAGGCTCACATTATCACTTAAAAAGTTACCAATTTGAAT
>JBAUIA010000326.1:0-14582 GCA_049680565.1 Phototrophicaceae bacterium | reverse complement strand
AACCGATATGAAAATACGCGCTAAAATGACCGATGAAGCCTTAGACGTGATTACCCAATTGTGGTCAGGCGAGCCAGTCAATCACGATGGCGATTATTATACCGTTCATGATAGCCAATTTTTACCTAGACCCATCTCACAGCCCCGTATCCCTGTTTGGGTTGCTGGCTATTATCCTTATAAAAGACCGATGCAACGGGCTGCCAAGTGGGATGGGATGTATATCTTGTATGATGACATCGACAATAAATTAGACGCACTGCGCGAAACGATCACTTATATTAAGCAATTACGCCCTGCTGATGCACCCTTCGATGCCGTTTTCCTTGATACGTCCTCCGTTGATACCGATATAGAGCGTGTTAAAGCAACTGTTGGGCAAGCAGCCGATGCAGGTGCAACATGGTGGTTTACTCATATTGATCCTCGGCGTTATGGTCATGATTGGGATGCTGTATGGGATTTTGAGCAGATGCGTGCAACGATTTTAGACGGTCCACCCCGATTATAATGATTGATGAAATCAATTGAATAGGAATACCCGCATGATGAATAATCAGTTGCAACAAATTACACAATCATTCACCATTCAGTTAGCAGATCGTGTGCGCCAACTCCAGCGAGATGGCGTGCCTATTATTGGTTTGCAAACAGGTGATCCTGATTTCAATACACCCCAAGCGATTATTGATGCAGCCTATCAAGCGATGAATGATGGGTTTACGCATTATAGTAATAGTCGTGGATTACCCGCGTTACGAGAAGCAATTGCCAATCGCACCAGCAATCATTCTCATGTGAGCTATGATCCTGAAACCGAAATATTGGTCACACATGGCGCAATTCATGCGTACTATATTGGCTTACAAGCGATCATCAATCCACAAGATGAAGTGCTTGTCCCTGATCCCAGTTGGCAAACCCACGCCAATATGGTCAAAATTGTGCGTGGTGTACCTGTACGGGTGATGGGATTGCCTGAAAACAACTTTTTGCCGACTTTAGAGGCTTGGCAAGCCAGCATCACACCTAAAACGAAAGCATTGGTTATCAATACCCCTTGTAATCCAACAGGTAGCGTTGCCAGCCGTGATTATTTGCAAGCGCTAGTGAACCTTGCTATCACGCATGATTTGTTCATCATCAGTGACGAAGTATATGATAATTTACTTTACGGTGTTGAGCATGTCAGCACTGCTTCAATTGAAGGTGCAAAAGAACGCACTTTATTGCTCAATAGTATGAGCAAAACCTATGCAATGACAGGCTGGCGGATTGGTTATCTGTGTGCGCCTGTTGCAATTATCAATAATGCCCTCAAGGCGAGCCAGCACAGTATCACCAATGTTGCTGAATTTACCCAACGGGCTGCTATAGTCGCCCTAACAGATGCAGATGTGCAAATTCAAATTGCAGCCATGCGCGATGCTTATGCAGAACGTCGGGGGCGTGTCTTGGCATTGTATGATCGCTATGGCGGTCATACCCCAATTGAAGTTATCGAACCACAAGGCGCGTTCTATTTTTTCTTAGATGCCCGTCAAATCGGCTTGAGTTCTAATGTGATGGCAGAACGCCTATTGACTGAAGCACAAGTTGCTCTTGTACCGGGATCAGCCTATGGCGAAGCTGGCGAAGGCTTCTTACGGATGACCACGGCTGCATCGCTTGAAGATATTGAAAAAGGCTTCTCTATCGTATTAGATTGGGCGCGTAAACAGTAGCGTTTACGCAATTTCGTTTGTATCTCGATTAAATTAAATGTAACAGACACAATGGATCGGGATACAAACTATGAAACGCAATATCTAACAATTTAAAACGCGTATTCAGTCGATGAATCACACCGTAGAAACAATTACGATGTCACAAGTCAGCAGCATCATTCATTCGTAATGTGATCTGCCAATAATTCAAGCGCTTGTGTCATATTACGCCGTCCAAACCCTAAGCGAAAAAAATTGCCGTCATAATCAAAAACTGAACTTGGCACAATCATCACGCCTTTATGGGTCACGAGATCATGAGCGAGTTGCTCGATTGATTGCTCGCCAAGATATTCGACTAAAGCGATTGTGCCAGCAAGCGGACGTTGCCATTTGAAATAGGGGCTATGGTCGGCAAAAAATAGGTCTAGGATATTTAAATTACCTTGTAAAATTGCGAGATTGCGTGCAAGGATTTCCGATTGTGCTTCTAGTGTGATTAATGCCAAAATTTCCGAAGGCGCACTACCACAAATGGTTGTGTAATCTTTAAACGTGGTAAATTTCTGCATCGCCTCTTGATTTTGGGTCACAAGCCAACCGACGCGCAAACCCGGTAAAGCAAAGGATTTTGATAATCCACATAATGAAATCGCTTTTTCGTAACTTTCGCACCCAGCAGGCAAGCGATCAGCGACATCATATTCACTAAAACGATACATCTCATCGGAGAATAACCATAAATCATGTTGACGTGCAAATGCCACAATATGCTGCCACTCGTCTTGGGTAAAATGTGCGCCTGTCGGATTATGGGGTGTATTAACAATTAACATCGTTGTTTTATCGTTATGCAAATCTGCTAGCGCATCCACATCAAATTGCCATTGTGCTGATGGTCGCCACTGGCTAATACTGACTCCTTTGCTACGTGCAATTTCATAGAGTGATTGATAGATAGGGTGCATCACAATGATATGATCGCCTGCGGATAAGAGCGTATTCATTGCAATGAAGATACCTTCTTCGGGTACAACGCCAATGACTTGTTGTGCGGTGATGTCATCGTTGTATAAATTGCTAATCAAGGCGCGTAATTCAGGATGCCCTTGTGACTCGGTATAGCCAAATTGTAGGGTATCCCATTGCTGCCGACGTTTAGCAGAGGCAAATGCGAGTAATTCAGGCATTGTGAGGGCATCTATATCAGATGGGCTGAGTAGATACGGCGCAGAAAATTCATGTTGTGCAAAATAGCGTTCGAGCTTGAACGGTTTTAGGGACATGGGCATACTCTCGTTTTAAATTGAATATGCCTCAATTATAGCGATTTTTCTACAAAATAATGAGTCCAGCACGGGTAGCAGTCACAACCGCTTCGGTACGGCTTTGTGCGCCTAGCTTGGTCATAATCGCATTGACATGAAATTTAACGGTGTGGTCGGTGATACCTAGTTGATGCGCGATCCCTTTATTGGTTAAGCCTTGTGCCAGTAATTGTAGCACTTCATTTTCGCGCTGAGTCAGTTCTTCTACAAGTGGTTGAGGGGTGATACTGCTGGTATGTAAGTAAGGCGCGAGTATCGGATCAATCACGATTAATCCGCCAGCAACCGTTTGTAATGCCATCAACAGCATATCGGAGTCATTTTCATTGAGCAACAAGCCATAAACACCGCCTTGATTGAGTAGGTTTAAAACGGATGAGGCATCATTTTCATCGGTAATGAGTGCAAGCGTTGGTATGTCGACATCTTGTAAGATGCTCAATGCCTCTAGCTGATCGCTCACTTGCCAACCCAGATCAATCAAAACAATATCAGCCTGATAAATACCAATATCATCGCTTAAGGATTCTGTTGTGGTTTGCCCAACAATCAGCAAACTATCATGAGTATCCAAGATAGCAGATAAACCTGCCCGTGATAGTAAATTATCAGAAACAATGAGAACACGTAATGCGGGTGTCATAAAGCGATATGCCTTTGGATTGATGCAATAGACACGGCTTACACCGTGCCTATCACTATAAGGTATCGCTTATCTGATTTGCATTAGTAACTAGGGGCAATTAGGAATTGACCCCGGTGGATAGAGAAATACAATCCCATCTTCGGTATTGAGTGGCGTATTCATTGATTCCGACATGGCGGTAATCCCTGCCACAATCGGTGCAGCAAATGACGTTCCTGATACAAATTCATAATCCCCCAACATATTGGTTGTGAGAATATCACGCCCCGGTGCCCAGACATCAATATCAGAACCGAAATTGCTAAAGCTACTACGTGTGAGTGTCACGGGGTCAACTGAACCAACTGCAATCACAGATGGGTATGCCGCAGGATAAAATGCGCCTTCACGCCCAAAGTTACCCGCAGCAGCAATCACAACAACCCCACGATCCACCGCGTAAGCAACAGCCGCTTGTAAAATTGCAGATGGTGTTGGACCTGCAAGGCTCAAGTTGATAATATCTGCCCCATTATCAACCGCATAGATAATGGCATTGGCAATATTAGAATAGTTGCCCAATCCAGACCCATCGAGTACACGCAATGGCATAATATTGACATTGGGCGCAACACCAGCAATCCCAATGCCATTATTGCTATTAGCAGCAATCACCCCTGCAACACCGCAACCATGTCCGAAAACATCACTCGGATCATTATCGTTATCGACAAAATCGAAGCCTGCGGTGATGCGCCCTTGTAAATCAGGATGATTGGCACAAATACCACTATCAATGACAGCTACAGTGACAGTGCGCGATGGTAAACTCGCCCATGCTTCTGGCAAACCAATCACAGGCAATGCCCATTGTTCAGCAAAGCGTGGGTCATTGGGTGGTGTCGGCTCATCAAATTGAGTCGCGGTGGCAACAGCATCAATTTCGACACGCAAAACGATTGGTGAGGGTGGTGCTTCTGTTAGTTGATAATTCGGACGCACTGTCACAATGTAGGTATTGAGTGCATCAATTTGGGTACGTGTTGTACCACCAATTTCACGGATATAAGCATTGCGATCATTCGGTGCAGAATCAGGTGTAAATTGTACGAGTACCTGTGTGCGATTATCAGGACTATTGCCACGCGCAGATGCGGTTGTGAACATCGCACGCGGTTCGGTACCAGGGAATGGGCGACCATTGGGCAAGGTACGCGGTGCTTCGGCGCGTTCTTGTTCGGCATCAATGACAACGCCACTTGCTGATGCAACGGCGGTACAATCATCAGATGAAGTAACAGGGACAGGCACGGTTGCCTGTGTTTCGGGTTCTGTGCCACCTGATGAGGGCGTATGCGTGGGTAACGGTTGATTATCGGATGTTGGTTGTGCAACAACAGTTGTTGGCTGTACGACAATTGCTGTCGGTTGGGCAATAATTGCGGTTGGTTGCTCAACAATCGGTGTTGGTTGTTGCCCTGTATCGCTGGTTGGCTGAATAACGACAGGTGCTGTCGTTGGGTTCGTCAGCCCTGTGGTATCGAGATTACACGCTGATAAGAGCATTAGCCCTATTGTGGCTATGATGATTGTTCGCATAAGATATTTATCCCTGTCTTGCTAAGATGATATGTTTAATCTAATTGTTTATCTGTATCTTACAATTAGTAAGTTTCGGAAAGTAACTAGAAAATAGACGCTATTGTAAGGGTTTTCTATAGCAAACCCACTGCTAGAATGGGCGCACTATAGTACGCCCTTACAACGCATTGTTTCTCTAATTTCTTTCATCGGTTTACTTAATATACCTCATTGTGATACACAAAAAGCAACTACGCCACCACTAAAATACAAATCCCCCTAAATAATAGGGGGATAATTGATATATGCTCATCTGACGCAATCGTGTTTATGCGCGTATATCTTTCATGATCTGACCATCTTTGAGTACCAAAGTGATATGATCGGTATTTTGTAATTGACGAATATCCGCTAATGGATCAACATCCGTGATGATAACATCGGCAAGTTTACCTGCTTCAAGTGTACCAATTTTATCTTCCCAACCGAGGCACTCGGCTGCGGTTTTAGTAGTCGCCACAATGGATTCCATCGCTGTCATGCCAACATCACACATTAATGATAATTCGCGTAAGTTCGTACCATGTGGCATGACACCTGCATCTGTCCCCATTGCAATTGTCACCCCTGCTTCATAGGCTTTTGCCATGCTATCCCGATGTGCTTCAATGCTTTCTTTTGCTTTACGGAGTGCATATTCAGGGATTGCGCCACTGGCTTCTGCCATTTCAACCACTGCGATAGGCGCTAGCAAGGTTGGAACAAGAAATGTCCCTTTTTCTAGCATCATATCAATCGCTTCATCATCGAGGTAAATGCCATGTTCAATTGAATGAATCCCTGCCCGAACTGCATTTTTAATGCCTTCCGCGCCTTGGGCATGTGCCATCACTTTTACACCGCGTCGAAATTCGCCTTCTTGCACCATCACACGCAATTCTTCTTCGGTGAATTGGGTAAATTCAGGATGATCGGTTGGACTCAGTACACCACCAGTTGAACAAACTTTGATAACTTCCGCACCTGCACGCAGAATCTCACGGACTTTTTTGCGGACTTCTTCAACACCATCACAGATGCCATTAGGATTACCCGGATAGGCTGGGAATAGAGGGGTATCAATGCCCGAAATATTCCAATTATCAGTATGCCCACCTGTAATCCCTAAGACGCTAATACTAATTTGCATCCGAGGTCCTGCAATCAAGCCTGTTTCGATGGCATGTTTCACACCATAATCTGTGCCACCTGCATCTCGTACTGTTGTAATCCCTGCATCTAAGGTTTTGCGCATATAGTGAATCGCTTTATAGAAATTTGTCGAAAATGGTGTTGCCACACGCGATTCTAAGGAGGAATATTCAAACATCATATGCACATGCGTATCAATTAAGCCCGGTAAAATATAGCCACCTTGTGCATCAATGCGTTGTACCTCTGCGCCATCACGAGGGGTGTGATTAATTGTTGTTCCTACTTCGACAATGCGATTATCACGAATGAGTACCTTGGCATTCGGAATTGGATCGCTACCTGTACCATCAATTAATGTGCCGTTATGGATATATATATAAGTCATCGAAAAAATCCTATCCTTCCCCTAAAATAATTGTATGCAGATATCAACTATACCCAATCACAGCCAAAAGGTGCTAAAAACGGTCATACACAATTTAGCAATTGGTACTATAAGCCCCCAAAGCAAAGAGACCGAACTAGTCACTGTGTGAGTTGCCGTTATAATAGATGAGTTGTTGACGATGATTCAGGAGAATATTTTAGATGAGATTAAAATTAACACTGCCTTTATTAAGTGTTATGTTGCTTTTAACAGGTTGTTTTCGTCAAGCAGAAGACAGCTTTGATACGGTTGGTAGCCAAAATTCGGACGAAATAACGATTACACAAGTTGAAAATGGCAATACAGAAGTACCAACAAGTTCTGTGATCGTCATTGATCCTAATGCAACATCGGTTAATGCACAAAGTGACGATGCAGCCGATGCAAGCGCAACACCGCGTGTTATTTCGCCACCAAATGATGATACAGCCGATGACCCTGCACCAACGAATACATCATTAGCGATTCCAACAGCGACAGTCATTGTGGCATCGGCAACGCCGACTCAAGGGACATTTATCACCCCTGACATCAATGAACAAGCTGTACAACCAACGGCGACAGTACCCGCGACATCAAACTCGCCAGCCCTAGAACCCACGCCAACAGCCTTTGGTGAAACGGTCACACTCGGGGATTGTGATTATGAAGTGCAACCGGGCGATAATTTGTTCCGCATTTCAATCAATAATGATGTGTCGCTCAGTGAATTACTCAGTATTAATAATTTAACTGAAGCATCCGTCATTCAGCCGGGGCAAGTTTTGATTATTCCTAATTGTGAAGATGCTGACGGTAATACAAGCAGCGCAGTAGAAACATCCGAGGTTGAGGTTATCCCAACCGTATTTGTACTTGAAGATTGTGATTATGAAATCCAATCAGGCGATTCGCTGTTCCAAATTGCACTTGAAAATGAGGTCACACTCGCAGACTTATTGGCTGAAAATGAACTAACAGAAAATTCAGTCATCCAACCGGGGCAGATTATCACCTTCCCGAATTGTGTCGATGAAGATACAGCCTTGGAAGACATCCCTGTAACAACCGAAGTCACACAAGCGGCTGGCGCAACTGGCAATAATAACCAGACGATTCATATCGTTGTTGCTGGCGATACCATGCTCACCATTGCACGCCAATACGGTGTAACAGTGAATAGTATTTTACAAGCGAATACGATTCCAAATCCAAACAGCTTAACGGCTGGTCAACAACTGATTATCCCAGTGCCGAATAACTAAGCGCATATCCACTATTAAGCAATAGGAGAGTGATAAAGCTCTCCTATTGTGATGCTTGCCATACCCGCAAATTATCAAATTCAACAAAGGCACTGTCGCCAATTGTGGTGCTACGTGGCATCCCCACTGTTAAGCCAATTTGACCATCGCGTAAGCGTGTATCTGTTCCAGCATCGACATAATCGCCATTGATATAGAGTGCAATCGTATCATCGACACAAATAACGCGCATACGGAATGAGCCTGACGTGGGAATACGGCTATTGGCTTGCCAACGCACAATGGCATCATCAATATTGCGTCCGATATAGCGTATTGAGAAATCACCCGATGCCGATACCACCACATAATAACCACGTCCATCATCAGGATGCAGACGGCATATCACCCCCGCAAAAGCTGTCGGATTATCAGAACGCCACGCAACATCCACTTCAATGACGGTATTATCGTAAATAGCACCATTGCTACCCCAAATATATTGGCTGCTATCACGCAATAGCATCTGATAGACACCATTCGTAACGCTTGCGGTTACGGTATCGGTTGCATAGTTTGACCAATTTCCTTGGTTTGTAAAAGATTCACTCATCACGCGCTCGCCTGTTGTGATATTTTGGGGCGGTGGCGATGAGGGCGCAGCGATAGTACATCCAAATAGCATGATGCCATAGATAAGCCATTGCAGGCGGAATAATGATTTAAATAACATGGGACAACTTTCGATGATGAACTAAAGGCAAGATGCAATGTGTGCATCTCGCCTTAGTGAGTGACAAATTAGGGGTATTTACGATTCAGCAAACGTGGATATGGTATCGTTTCGCGGATGTGCGGTAAGCCACAAATCCATGCAACGGTACGCTCAATACCGATACCGAAACCTGCATGAGGTACGCTACCAAATTGACGTAATTCAATATACCATGCGTAATTTTCACGCTCAAAACCATGTTCCTGAATTTTCTTTTCTAGCAAGTCAGCATCCCAGATACGTTCGCTACCCCCAATGATTTCACCATAGCCTTCGGGTGCAAGCAAATCAACACTACGGCAGACTTCGGGTCGTCCATCAACTGGTTGCATATAAAATGCTTTGACTTCACTCGGATAATTATAGACAAACACAGGTTTCTCGAACATTTCAGCCAATGCTGTTTCATGTGGTGATCCAAAATCTTCACCCCATTCCATCGCTAGTAACTCTTTTTGCTCGGGATCGTCAGTAGCATCGCGCAAGGCTTTGAGTTTTTCGACGGCTTCATCGTAGCTGATACGGGCGAATGGCGCTGTAATTTTCTCTAAGACGCTGGTATCACGTTCGAGAATAGCAAGTTCTTGTTGATGTTTCTTGAGGACTTGTTCGACAACATATGCGACCATTTGCTCCTCAATATCCATCAATTCTTCAAGTGAGCAAAATGCAATTTCAGGTTCAAGCATCCAAAATTCAATGAGATGGCGGCGTGTTTTACTTTTTTCCGCACGGAATGTAGGACCAAAGCAATAGACTTTACCGTGTGCCATCATATTGGCTTCGTTGTAGAGTTGCCCAGTTTGTGCTAGGTAGGCTTCATCGCCAAAATAATCAATATTAAAGAGCGTTGTGGTTTCTTCGCCCGCAGCAGGGGTAATAATAGGGGTATCAACACCTAAGAAACCGCGATCATCGAGCCAATCACGCATTGATTTAATAATCGTCGCACGGATACGCAAGATTGCCCATTGGCGTGAACTGCGTAACCATAAATGGCGCTTATCCATCAAAAATTCAGTGCCGTGGTCTTTTGGTGAAATAGGATAGTCAACTGCTTCGTGCAAAAGCTCAACTGTTTTTAAACCGACTTCAAAACCATTCGGATACCCTTCTGCACGTTCATCAGCACGGACTTCGCCTGTGATGATGACGGAAGATTCTTGGGTTAAGGCTTTAGCAACTTCAAAATATTCGGGGTCAATTTCTTTTTTAAAAGCCACACATTGCACTTGACCGCTACCATCACGGACACGCACAAATTGAAGCCGACCTTTGCCAGTTTTGGCATAGACCCACCCCTTGATGGTGACTTCTTGACCCACGTAGTCTGCAATATCGGCAATGCGGATTACTTGTGTCAACGTATTTTTCCTTTTTATGATGATCGTAAAAATTCAGTCCATATTATAGCACGAGGTCAGCTAAAGATGATGAGGCGATACCGCATCAGATGATTAAGTTCAGTCACTCTGTACAAGATTAGTGACAATTACCAGATGTTTAAGGTAAATTTTGTGACAAAGATCAGTAATCTTTATAGCATGTCTTATGATATACTAATTTTAATAATACCTTGTTCATTACAATTTAATCTATAAATAGTATTTTGTTTGTACACTGTATAAAAATGATAGGTGTATAAAAGTCGGGTAGCATTCATTCCATCCTATATATAGTCAATCGATATGAAGTTGTGCGATTATGAGGAGTACAGTTATGACTATCTACAACCCTGAAGGTAATCACACCAAATATACAGAAACAGATCGGCATTTTTGCGCAAAGTCGGAACAATATACAGGTGCTGATAGCCTCATCACAGCACAACGCAATGGTTGGCAAATTATCAACACAGTTTATGAAAAGAAAGTGGAAATGCGCGGTGGACGTTATACATCGTTGTACTACTTCAAACTCATGCGTAATGGTGACAAATTAATCATGCCAATTGTTTCATCGCCTTTTATTGAGCGCATGTTGCAACGAACAAAAATTGTTTTATTACCACTAGAACGCCACACCTATCAGGATATCGAAAGAAAAACTAGCACATTTGTAGCAATTAACGATAAAGAACGCGTATAATAGTGTTTATACGCATTTAATGTGCGTACTGTACCATTAAATTATACAATTATAATATTTACAAAGGATAAATTTTTATGGCGAAGCTGTCAGTGAAAAATGTTACCAATTATCATATGCAATATAGTGATTTAACCAGCCAACATTGGCATCCAGATTCAGAAGTATTTGCAGGTGGTGACAACTTAATCACAGCGATTGCAAAGCAATGGGAGATTGAAAGCTGCAAATTAGTTCGCCATTGGTACGCAGGGATGCGGTCTGTGCGTTTGTATGAATTTACACTCACAAAAGACGATAGAACGGTTATTATGCCCGTACTCGATAATCCTTACATTGAGCGCTTTGTAAAAGATCAAAATATCGCGCTTATTATTCCAGAAGATGCTGAAATCTGAGCATTTTTAGCGTGATTATTCTATAAAATAGATGGGCATCTGCTCATCTGTTTTGTTTTAATGGCTACAGACGGTTATCATCATCCATGTTATTCTCCTTTACACTTTTATCTTAATTATCATCATTGTTGAATTGCATAGAAAGACCCGCTCTATGGGACTCCTGAGTATCATGTTAAATGTGATAGCGCCGATTATGCTTGTGATGAGTATCGGCTATATCATCGGTAAACGCTTTGATCCTGACCCACGTAGCTTATCTGTTTTCTTGATTTATCTTTTCACCCCTGCCTTAGTTTTCAAAGGGGTTTATGAAGCCGAGATTGGTAGCGCTCTTTTTGGCGTGGGTGCGGTTGCTTTGTTATCAGCGCTGGTAATGGCTGTGATTGGCTTTATCGTTGCGCGTGTGCTGGGCTATTCCACCCGTGAGGAAAGCTCACTGATTCTAACGATTACCTTGGTCAATGCTGCGAATTATGGCATCTCATTGAATACTTTTGCTTATGGGGATGCAGGTGGTAGCATTGCGATTTTTTACTATGTGGTGAGTGCCACACTCGGTAATGTTTTGGGGGTCTATTTTGCATCGCGTGGCAGTGTATCTGCCTTGAGCGCTTTCAGCAATATTTTCAAAGTGCCGATTTTGTATGCAGCTATCATCGGCATCACGCTTAATTATTTTCAAGTGAGTTTACCGCTCATCTTGGAACGTAGCATCATTGATATTGCTGCTCCTGCATCAATCCCCTTGATGTTAGGTTTACTGGGTTTGCAATTATCACGGGTATCCTTCTCATCCAATAGTGATGAGGCAGATGAAACGCTCGCTACCAATTTATCCGCAATTGGGATTGCGACAGGTTTAAAATTACTGGTTGCGCCCTTTATTGCTATCGGCTTCGCAGCATTATTTGGTTTATCAGGCTTGAACTTTAATGTTGCGGTACTCGAAAGCAGTATGCCAACTGCCGTGCTAGCGAGTGCATTAGCAACACAATTCGGAGGCGATGCACGTTTCGTATCCGCCGTGACTTTGGTCAGCACGCTATTGAGCATCATCACATTGAGTGTGTTAATTTTCTTCTTGGGTGGGGTTACGACTTAACAAAATAGGGCATAGCACAATGCTATGCCCTATTTAAAATTTGGCTCTAAATGTAATTAGTCACCACTGATGCGTGGACGTTCGGTTGATGTGCCATTGATGCCTGTGACTTTTGTAAATTGATTGACGAAGCCAACCAATTCCATCGGAACGACAAACTTAGTGCTGGCGCTGCTGCCCACTTTTTGCAGCATTTCCATATATTGGAGTGCCATTGTGCGTTCATCCAATGTGGCTGCTGTTTCAGAAATGACAGCGAGTGCTTTTGCATAACCTTGCGCTTTAAGCTCTTGAGATTCTTTTTGACCGCGTGCTTCTAGGACTGCTGCTTCGCGTTCACCTTCAGCTTTAAGAATTGCAGCTTGTTTATGACCTTCTGCACGAGCAATCGCGGATTCACGTTCACCTTGTGCGCGTGTAACTTCAGCACGGCGGTCACGTTCTGCCGACATTTGCCGATTCATCGCATCCAAAATATCACGAGGTGGTTCAATTTCACGGATTTCAACAGCCGTTACTTTTAAGCCCCAACGTTCGGTGGCTTCATCCAATTTGACGCGCAAAATATCATTAATCTGCTCACGTTTACTCAGCACACCATCGAGTTCAATATCACCGATGACTGCACGAAGTGTCGTCGTAGCAATATTTTTTGACGCGTAGATAACATCGTTCACCTTCAAGACGGAAAGCATTGGATCAGTAATCTTGAAGTACACCAAGAAATCAATCAAGATAGACGCATTATCTTTGGTAATTGCTGTTTGTGCAGGAATATCAATTAATTCCTCACGGAGATCAACCACGGTAGCGGATTCTAAAAATGGAATCACGATAACGATACCCGGACCGCGTGTTCCTTGGTATTTACCAAGGCGTAAAATAACCAAACGTTTATATTCATCAATAATGCGAACGGTGCTGATGAGCAACATCACAACGACAACAACAGCGATTCCCCCAATAATAATAGTAGGTTCCATGCGTTTACTTCCTCTCTTCAATCATATGTGATCTATTGTTTAAGCGATGCTTGTTTCTGTGCATCGTGATAACTAGGAACATCTTCATTTTTTGATTTTTCTACGATGAGTTCCAAACCATCTTGACCAACAACCATGACAGATGTATCTCTACTCAGGTCTTCGGAACTCCTAGCGCGCCATAGTTCTTTATTAACATAGATTGTTCCTACAGGATCAAGGTCTTTGACAACCCGTCCTCGGATACCAATCACGGCATTGGATTCATCATACTCATTATAATGGCGTTGATTACGCATCGTTGGGATGATGACAAAGCGATTATAGAGCAGACTGAGTATCACGGTTACAGCAATTACTATCGGCGATATAGATTGATCTTGGAATAAGAACCAACCCCCAATCACTTGTCCGATTAACCCCACTTCCGCAAAGCGTCCATATTTTTCGCCAAAAAATGGCAAGAGCAAAAACATCGACACACCAAGGAATAAGGCTGCTACCGCCCACCATGCCGTCGCAAGTGATCCCAGTATCACTAAGCTGCCAACGAGCAACACAAGCGATGTAATCTCAGGGATACCCGTTCCCGGAATATAAACGGCAGTTACACCAATCCATAAACCTGCAACTAATGCAAGATAAATGAGATTGGGATCGAGTAATGCGAAATCTGGCATAGGCTAACCTCCTCTATGAGTTGGCGGATTGTTCTTATTATATAGTGTACTACAATTTTGATGTCCCCTAATATTTGGGGGTAAAATTAGAAAAAAGGTTCATTTTATGTTTAAACGGCTTTGGGTGATGTGCTTTTTCTTCATGATAATGCAAGTTAATGCCCAAGAACCATCATTATCAATCTGCACTGACGATGTTATCAATACAGCCCTTTCATTGACTGGTACATACACACCATCAAATATGGAAGGCTTTATCACTTTAGAGAATAATCGATTGATAGAAAATGGTAACGGTTATGCTGTGCGAGGCATTAATTACTATCCTTCACAATATCCTTGGCGACGCTTTCTAGTCGAAAGTGATATGAATATTGTTCAGCATGAATTAACCTTACTACGCACTACAAATCTCAACACACTTCGTATTTTCCTATGGAACGAAGCCTTATTCCAATGTTTTGGGAGT
>JBAUIA010000325.1:0-2234 GCA_049680565.1 Phototrophicaceae bacterium | reverse complement strand
ATGGAAATTCTGTGCTGAGATGAAAGTCTATTGATGATAAAATCAAGCTCATTGACCAAGGTCGTCCATCAAGATTAAGGCTGATGGCTGCTTGTGCTATATCATCCATGTTAGCATTAGCCAGTGCCGCATCGACGTTTTGTAACTTGTCTTGTGCGATCTTTAGCCAAGTTGATAAATTGTGATAGCGGGTTGCTTGTGGTGTAATAGCTTCGCCACGCAATGTCATACTGAGTGCTTTGAAAAATGTGCGAACGTAATTCATAGGTTTCCTATTCTACGATATGCGATTTAACCTCTGTTGTACCAGATAATGCTTAATCAACGCTAAATTTCCGAGCATAGACAAGCCGATTAAGGTTGTTATAATGTCGCTCTACTTCGCCGTCTGGATGGTAATGATTGTATGAAGCGTCAATATTGGATTTTACTAGGATTTGTTATCAGCAGTTTGATCTTACGAATTGCCTTGTTGATATTCATTGAAAATCCCGGATTAAATGACCAAAATCATTATTATAATCTAGGCACGCGTCTGCTGAATGGCGATGGGTTTACAATTGATTATGTGTGGCATTATAGCCATTTGCCTGCTTCAATTGAACATCCGATTGACCATTGGATGCCTGTAGCAGGTATTGCTGCTGCGATTGGTATGTTCATCTTCGGCGAGGGCGCTCAGAGTGCCTTATTTTTATTTATCATAATGGGGTCATTACTGCCTGTCGTTGTCTACAGCGCCGCAAAACAATATGATCTATCGGATAATCTTGCGCTGATGGCATCTGCATTTGCCATCAGTATCCCTGATTTTGTGTGGAATTCGCTCCGCACAGATACAACAATCATCAATATGTTATTGATTCCTGCGAGTATTATTGCGTTTATCCATGCCATTAAACATCAGCGATGGTGGAGTTATATAATCTGTGGCGTATTAGGTGGGATTGCTTATTTAACACGTAATGATTCTATATTGATTTTACCACTTGTGGTTTCGTGTGCTGTTGTTTATCTCATTTGGGGTAAAGCCTATACAAACCGCCGACAATTATGGCGATTAATAGTGATACCGATTGCCTTTGCTATCACAATTGCGCCTTGGCTTGTTCGTAATTATCAAACCTTAGATATGTTAGGATCTCCCGAAACAAGTCGTATGTTCTTTATGGTCGATGCTAAAGATCATTATGCCTATAATATGTCCCTCACATTAGAGAGTATGTTAGAACGACGCACAATAAGTGAGCATATTAACAAACGCCTCTTTGAATTTTTTGCAGCCATTAAACAGATCATCATCTCACTTGATGGTGTGTTACCCTTATTGATGGCGATAGGTCTATTATCTTTACTGTGGCAACGAAATCGTCAATCTTGGTTAACGGCACTGCCTGTTGTGTTGTGGATATTGGGAATTTTGATTGCGTATCCGTTTCTTTTGCCACTCAAAAGCCAAAGTGGAAGTTTTGAAAAAGCCTATCTAACGATTGTACCGATGATGTTGCCCTTCGCAGCATTTGCTATTGACCGATTATTTAAAAACAATTTGTGGCGTGTTATTGCCGTTTTAGTGACTGTTCTTTTGATGGCAGCCAATAGCTTCGATGTGGTACGCTCTGAAACGCAACGTGCTAATCAATTTTATGCCAATATGCAACGCCTGACGGACATTATTATGACACTTGATGATCGTACAGGTGATGATGAAGTGCGCGTGATGTCTCAAGACCCATTCCCGATGAGTTACTTTGGCATCAAATCTGTAATGACACCATTGACGACAACAAGAGAGGACGTATTGGCACTTACAGATCGTTATGATATTGACTATCTGATAATGCCTGCTGCACGCCCTGCGCTTGATGCCCTATATCAACAAGGGGAAATTGATGAGCGCTTCACTTTTATGACTAGTATGCGGGATGAGACACGTATTCTCTATGAAATCTACGCGATCACTAATGAGGTAGCATCCGATGACTGAGACACCTGCAATGCGTCGTTTGCTCTTTATGACACTATTGATTGGCTTCATTTTGCGTATCGCATTTGTTGCGAGTCAGGGATTATTTGATCTTTCGCTTACTGGTGGCGATGAGTTTTGGTATATTGCGAATGGCATTGGCTTATTTATGCCAGACCCAAATGGGGCATTTTTAGGCTATTCATATGAAGTAAGTACCTTAGGCGTTGCACCACTATATCTAATTTTCATTGGCTTCATTGAACAA
>JBAUIA010000324.1:0-2910 GCA_049680565.1 Phototrophicaceae bacterium | reverse complement strand
GCCCCTACACATCTTCTATTTTATTGATAGCCATATTTATTTTTAAGTATTTTCCAGACTCTACATATAACAAATTCTGGTTCTATTGCAAAAAATTTGATGAAAAGTGAGGAGACAAAGTAAAGATGTGCTTGTGGGTTTAGGCAGCGAGACCGAAGAGTTTGGAAATGAAGAGATTCTGATCGGTAATCTGCTGTTTTTCTGCGCCCTCGACCTGTCCCTTTCTAATCATGTTCATCACTTCGTAACTTTGTAATGTGCGTGCTGCGCTTTGGGTGTAGACCAATCAAACGTGAGCAGAGGGATATGCGCGAAGCCTTCATTGATATGTTCGCCCATGTTGATATTACCCAGATAAAATAGAGTGAATAGATGTCTCCGAAGTACAATTTTTTGTACGTTATTTTTGACTCATTTGGACAGTATGTCACATTGTGGATTTCGTATCTGACACACTGTCCAATAGCGTCCAAAATATTGGTTCGGTAAATCAAAGTTCAAAAAATCCCCTACCCCACCGTTATTTTGTACAGAGACCATATTGTGTGCTCTAGCAAACCTCATCGAAATATTCAATGTGGTAGCGATAGCCTTGCTCAACCAAAAACATCTGACGGTTCAGGCTGAAATCTTGCTCATCTGTGTTACGAGACACCAGCGTGTAGAAATGTGATCGTTTCTTCTTCGGACGTAGAATGCGTCCGAGTCGTTGCGCTTCTTCTTGACGAGAACCAAACGTTCCACTGACCTGAATCATGACATTGGCATCCGGTAAATCGACAGCAAAATTGGCAACTTTAGAAACAACCAGTACACGGATTTCACCATCTCGAAACTGCTGATACAGTCTTTCGCGCTCTGCTTGCTTTGTATTTCCTGTGATGAGCGGTGCATTCAATTCTTCTGCGAGTATTTCAAGTTGCGAGATATATTGCCCGATGACCATAACCAAATCATCAGTATGATTTTCGATAAGCTGGGCAACCAGCATATTCTTGCACGAATTTTCAGCAGCAATGCGGAAACGCTGGCGTTTTGTGGCATGAGCATAATCATACTCCTCTGCCTGTGGCAACTTAAGGCGATACTCTGTGCAATACGCCTCTGCAATGTACCCTTGTTGCTCTAACGTTTTCCACGGCACATCATAGCGTTTAGGACCAATTAGCGCAAATACATCATCTTGACGATTGTCTTCTCGGATCAAGGTTGCTGTAAGTCCAAGCCGACGACGTGCTTGAATTGCTGTCGTGGCTCGAAAGACAGGTGCAGGCAATAAATGGACTTCATCATAGATAATTAAGCCCCAGTTAAAATCGGTGAAGAGTTTCAGATGCTCAAACTCACTCGTTTTTGAGCGACGATGTGTCAGCATTTGATAAGTCGTAATCGTGATCGGCCTGATATTCTTCTCCGTCCCAGTGTACTCTCCAATATGATCCTCTGGGACATTCGTTTTGCTAAGTAATTCATTACGCCATTGATGGACTGAAACGGTATTGGTTGAGATAATTAGTGTGTGTCCACCAATTGCCGCCATCGTACCTACACCGATGATCGTTTTGCCTGCGCCGCATGGCAAAACCAAGACGCCACTCCCCCCGGTTTCACGTCCGGCGTGATAGAAAGCCTCAACTGCATCTTGTTGATAATCGCGCAAAGCAAAGGGATTACCGTTGTGGTCGGTGGACTCTAGGTCAATTTCTAGCTTTTCACCTTGCAAATAGCCACATAAATCTTTGACCGGATAGCCCACTTTAATCAGTGCTTGCTTGAGGTTACCACGCTCCACCGCCAATACCGTGAACAACTGCGGTGCGATTTCAAGCCAGAAGTGTTGCAAGCTATCATCATGCTTAAGGCGTTCATGGATCGTGCTATCATGGACTTCAAGACGTAAATGAGTATCATCATGGGGATTAAGGAGTAATTTTCCATAAGAACTATGCCACTCGGTCAAATCAGTAGTGACATTCGGTGGTATAGGATAACGAGCGTATTGTTTCAATCCGATAACAATATCATCGAGCCAGATATCGAGTGCGGCGGCATTCCACATCGAAAGTGCCGTAATGCGATAGGTATGGATGAATTCAGGTGACTTGACCAATTCCGCAAACGATGCCAGAAAATCACGGCAATCAGAATATTGTTCATGGTCTACTTCAAGCATTAGAGTGTGGTCACTCTGGACAACTAAAGGTCCCTTCATGAATCGGTCTCCTGAATTTTGATACTGTATGTGTGTTTAAGTGCCGCGATGACTTTCAGTAAGGTGTCATGATGACGGTTCGGGAACGTCAGTGTTTGTGCTTCATTGTTGAGCGTGACTGGACAACGTTCATCTAGTAAGCCCTGTTGTACCGCATCCAATATATCCCGACGCGGAAAGCGCAGGGTGATATAACTCTCTTGCTGAATGGTGACGGCTTCAGGTTCTTGAACAATCTCTTCTTCATGCAGGAAAACACTCTGCGTATGCTTGGGCATAAACTCAAAGGTATGCGTACCGTGTACCATTTGAATCACAACCTGACCGTCATCTTTAAGCTGTTCCGTCACCAAGATATTTTTGGGTACGAGGTGCAGCTTGTTATCTATCTTAAATGAGGAAGCTTTCTCAACCTTCTCCAAGCCGATATGATCTTCGACCAAATCCAAACCGTGATATAGCGTGAACACATCGGCACGTTTGATCCACTCTTGCAATTCAATCAAGATATTTTGAGGCAAAGCACGTTCAGAATTTTCTTTCAAGATTCCTATAACATCTAAATTTTCATCCTCTGCCACAGCAGTGGCAATTGCTTGTTTATCGAGTGTGACCGTCGTCGTTTTTGTTTGGCGTGTCACTTTGCCAAAACGAGATAACGTCAGTAAGAAGCTCGCAGGATAAATCGGTGATTCGAT
>JBAUIA010000323.1:0-1869 GCA_049680565.1 Phototrophicaceae bacterium | reverse complement strand
GCAAAGTGGTGATTCATTAAATGAAATTGCTTCCGCTTTGGAAACAACTCACGATATACAGCGTAAAATTCAAGATAGGGTAGGAATAGAAGCAACAACGCGGAACCTGAGATATTTGAATGATTATATATTGAGACATAAGTTGTAGATGAAAGAGCACCACTCGGAAGTTTATCCCTCACAGTGGCTTTCGGAAAATATTGTTGCCGATTCAAATAGCAAAGGTAATGGGCAAGTTCCTATTAATTCATCATAGCTTATTAGGAAACTGTCATTCCAAGGAATACTATTGAAATAGATAATAAGCGCATCTCCTTGCTTTACATTACGCCACATGGTATCAATTTCAGTTTCATAGTTATTATTTATTTGCCGATTTGTAGGGGTGAATTTAAAAGGTAGATATAAACCTCGCTGTTCAAACCGCAAATATAAAACTGCCGATTCATTTGAATATAAAACTGTGGATGATGGTAGTTCCTCTACAAATGTTATAATTTCTTCGTCTAGATAAGGTACGCTTCCAGAGCCATTAATCAGACTATCGAAATAATTAATTGAAAAAGCAAGAAGACTATAAATCAAAAATATACTCAAAAAAATATGATAACCAAATCGCTCTATTCTGGTAATTGGTTTCGTTGTGATGACTGGGTTAAATGCTGTAGCAAGAATAAACACACTACATATCAATATTGGGGATAGAATTCGACTATCAAGTGGCGTAAAAAAATCGAATATAGAAATGGATGTGACGAGAAAAGTAATGTAGACGAGAGAAAAGGTCGCGCTAATTGTCGAAATTCGGTTAATTGTTAACTTGATATTTCTTTTTCTTAATACGACGCGCCATATGAAGCCAAAACATAGCACAAATGGGAGTGTCCACAGCGATAAAGTTCGGATTCCCTGCAAGATATGTGCTCCCGAGATAGGATGCAGGTAAATGCTACGTCCACCAATCAAGTTGCCCTCACCAGACGTGAACAAATATCCGAAAATAGCAATTATCATAACAAGATATACTATTCCAGAACTTAAAATGTTGCTGATACGCTCGCGCCATGTTGCCTCAGCATCAAAAAAGAAGATTATGACAAAACCTACTGGTAAAAATGCAACTCCTGCATAGCGGAATCCAGTAGCAATGGCGGCAATGACTGCTGCAAGCACATAGTTTTTACGATAAAGAAGCATTAGAAAAAGTTGTAGAAGCAGTAAAAAGGGTGCTTCGCTTAGCATTATCGTGTGCAGGCTTAATAGAGTCGTAGAGGATAAAACATAAATGATCGCTACTATCATTGTTTTTATACTGTTGCCAGATATATATAGTATAAAAACAATAGTGGAAAGATTTAGCGCAAAAATAATAACATGCAGTAGACGAATTGCTGATAAGTTAGCAGCAACTGTCGCCAGCAAAACAGCATACCCTGGAGGGAATTTTTGCATCAATTGTGGTTCAGCTTGAAACCATGTAAGCGTTAATCCGTTGCCTTCACGAAGATTCTGAGCAGCATTCAGATAGTTAACTGAGTCAGGTGAAAAACATATACCAGAATTCGTCACAAATATCATACAACATACGGCAAAGAGAATGAGCAAAAATAGCATAATCTGTCCTTGTCGTTCTTTCAGATTGCTAAATATAAGCCTATCCTTTGCTCAAGTTTATTTTATAGGATACATATCTCATGAAGAAGATAAAACTATAGTACCAAGTACGGTGAGTGAGGCAACCGTTGCTCCATACGGGGTTCGAACCCGTGTTTTCGCCGTGAGAGGGCGGTGTCCTAGTCCACTAGACGAATGGAGCTACAAAATAGATTTGAATTTTAGCCGATTAAGTAGCAAGCGTCAAGATTCGCT
>JBAUIA010000322.1:0-3996 GCA_049680565.1 Phototrophicaceae bacterium | reverse complement strand
CATTGTTCTGTGCATAAATCACGCCACCCCCAATGGCAAGTAGAACAATCAGAACACCTAAAACAATACCAACAATTTTTAAGATGCGCTTCATAATTTATTTCCTCCCCTTTAATAAAGTAATACTTTTTAATTATAGCATTATTGTTAGATATTGTATTGTATGATAATAAAAATTCAGCAAAAGTTTTCACTTTGTAGAATTTTGCATGCGCTAATCACTATCAACACGGATCGAAACAGTACAATGACCAAATTCAAATATTAGTCTTGCGATTTTGCGATCAACGCACCCTGCTCAGCTAAGAGTGTTCGTAGTAGTGATCTGTGGCAATGCGACTCACTTTTGCAGTAACAGCCCACGGCGAAGTTGGTCTGTAAGGATAGTGTTGCAAGTAAGATAATCAGACGCTTTGCCTGTGGGCGGCGCATCTGGGCTAGATAGCGTCGCTCATAGGACTTCCATCGACGTGGTGTCAAGGGTTCGGCCATCGCCCACGCACGTAAGTCTTCGCTTGGTGCCAGCTCCGGTAGCCACACATCGAAGTAATTTCTTAGACTCCAGTCCTGTTTACGCACCCCTCGCGGCGGACGGCGAACTGTTCCAAGACGTAGTCCTTCGTCCCATACTCGCGGGGTTCCAAGGCGAACTATATGAATAGCCATATACTTTTCAACTCCATACATTATGAAAAATATGTAAATCCTGCATACCTTTCGTATCCATCTGAGTATGCAGGTTGTTTGCGTTTTATTTCCTACAGCACTCTGAAAAATGCTGTGTATGGTCTGTCCGGATATCAGTTTTCGGCGAACAGCGAGAGGATGTTGCCCTCCGTATCCTTAAATGATGCGAAGCGTCCATCATCGCCCATTGAGGTCACTGGCAACACAATCTCAGCACCCAATGAACTCACACGCTCAATCATCTTCTCCAAATCATTGCCACGACCTGCATTCAAATATACACGTACTCCCTGATCGCTTGGTTTCATATATGGTGATTGTAACAGTGATCCACCAACTTTGTTTGGTTCAAAGTACAATGTTGCCATACGTTGTGGAGGTACATCTGTGATGGTCACTTCACAATCAAGCAATTGACCATAAAATTTGGCGGCACGTTCAATATCTTGTACTGGAATTTCGACCCAAGAAAATATTTTGTTCATAATTGTTGCACTCCTTCAATGGAATTATTTGACATCATAAGTGTATAATAATTTTGGTGACATCTATTGTCACCAAAATATAATTAGTAAATTTTGGGGTAAAAATGCGAGCAGATCGACTATTATCCATCATGTTTATCCTTCAGGCACAGGGGAAAACAACAACTTACACACTAGCGGAAAAGCTAGAGGTATCAAGACGCACGATTTTACGAGATATTGACGCATTGAATGTTGCTGGAGTGCCTATTCATGCGGATGCAGGACATGGTGGAGGGGTGTATCTTGATGAACACTATCAGGTCTCGTTGACTGGGTTAAAGGAATCTGAGGTTCGTGCCTTGTTTGTCTCTAGTAGCTCTAATCCTCTGCAAGATGTTGGTCTAGGTCAAGCCGCTGAAGACACATTACTTAAATTGTTTGCTACATTGCCATCATTACATCGCCATGAGGCAGAACGGATGCAACAACGGATATTGCTTGACCCTGCATGGTGGTGGCAAACTGATGAACCAGTAACATATTTAGGGATATTCAAAGAAGCAGTGTTCGAGGACTATCGTGTTCAAGTACGCTATGAACGTGGCAATGGGCGAATAGTCGAACAGGTTATAGACCCATATAGTTTGGTTGCTAAAGCAAGTGTATGGTATCTCATCGCTATGTATGATGGCAGTTTACGTACCTATCGGATGTCAAGGTTTCTTAAAGCCCAAATCTTGACTGAGAATTTTGAACGTGATCCAGAATTTGATTTGACACAGTATTGGGAGAATCATATCGCTGAATTTGTTGCCAGTGTGCCAGAATACGCATTCACGCTAAGAGTCAATGCTAGCAGAATAAAATTTCTTAGATTGTACGCAGCAGGTCGCTACACAATCCGCGATACATCCGATGGTGAAACTAAGCTAATTGTTGATATGCTGTTCAGTTCCCTTGAGGAAGCACAGATGATAGTACTAGGACTTGGAATAGATGCAGACATCATTGAACCAGAGATATTACGCGAGACAGTGCTTTCACAAGCCCAACAAATAATAGCGCATTTAGCTCAAAAGTGAGTCTCTCGCGTATATGGTCAAATGATATTAAACAGATTTTGCATAACACGGCAAGATGCTGTCGTTTACTCAATGAGTTGATGTGTTAATCTGGTGCATGGTGTCCTTGTACAATAAGTTCCTACTCTATTCGCAGTATCTATGCGTGGCTATAATGCGTGTTCCTATTATGAAATCACGACTCAGACGGATATGCTCATGCCAAATTTTGTAAAAGACAATAAATTAGCGATTCTCTTGCTGACAACAATCGCTGTCCGTGCGCTATTTTTAATTATTCTTGGCAATAGTGTGTTCTTCTACGATAAAACGGGCGAGATTCACGGATCAACTGCTTATGATGATTATGCGCTCAATTTAATTGATACAGGGGTTTATGGGCGCAGTCTCGGTGTGCCTGACGCTAATATTGCGCCTTTATATAGTTATGTGGTTGCGGGGGTTTATGCCACATTCGGACGTAGTAGCCTCGCTGTGTTGCTGCTACATATTATCCTAGATTGCATCACAATCGCGCTAGTCTATGATATTGCGCGTCGTTTATTTCGGCAAGGAACATGCTTCGAGCAACCTCTCGGCGAATGGGTGGGTTTTGGGGCTGGCATGTTTACCGCTCTTTATCCGTATCTCATTTTTCAGAACTTAACCCTAATTGACACCCCCTTGTTCATGATGCTGATGCACCTCTTTATTTGGCTGATGATTCTACTGCGTGAGCAAGATAGCTATACACGTAAAACAGGTTTGATTGCTGTTCTAGCTGGGATGATATTAGGGGTTACAACACTTGGACGCGCTTTGTTACCCTTATTCGCTATTCTGACAGCATTCTGGTTTTTGATGCGTCTCTCATTGATACAGACAGTCTTGCGCTTACTGCCTGTAGCGATTATCAGTGTACTGGTGATGATTCCTTGGATGATACGGACTTATCAAGTCTATGATGACTTTGTGACCGTGGCACTCAATACAGGCGAGAATCTGTGGCAAGGCAATAACCCCATGACGATTCCGCTATTTAATGCAGGTTACGATGCCCAATGGAGTAATCCGCCAGTAAATGCGATTCGTGGCGATACCTTCCGCAATAATGATATTTTGACCGAAGCTGCACTGGATTATCTGCGTGAGAATCCTCAAGAAATTGTGCCACTGTTATGGACAAAATTCCTTGTCTATTGGTCACTGGAAATCACACCGCGTAAAAATCCGCTCGCAGGACAATCCTTTACATTGGGTGCGAATGGACAATTAATATTGGGAGCGAATCCTGATGCTAATTTACAAGATGTCGCAACCCTGTCTCAATATGAAAGTGGCTTATTTGATCTCGTGGCACGTCCTGTGCATGTGGTCTATTTTGGAGGTTTGCTGCTCTTAGCGCTCATTGGTATTGGCTTGAGTATGTCGCAATGGCGCGAGTTATCCTTATTATGGTTTTTGCAAATCAGTATGACGATTATGTATCTGATTTTTCATCCAAGTACCCGTTACCGTGTCCCGACTGATCCGCTCTTATTCACATTTTCAGCGTATGCATTATTAATTATGATTCAGGCATGGTTGGCACGTCGCCAACTATCAGCATAAATGGTCTATGCTGGTGCTATAGACTGTCATTAGAGCTTGTTACTGTTAGAGGATGACTGAGCGAACGGAGATAAAAATGCCCACTCAATTCAACTATCCTCTTAATGAATTACAACAAGCCCATGCCGATAGTGGCAAACTGTATCATGAATTTTTGCGCGTCCCAGCGA
>JBAUIA010000321.1:0-5485 GCA_049680565.1 Phototrophicaceae bacterium | reverse complement strand
TTCAAGTAATTGACCAAAGGCGTAACGCTAATATCGCCCCCCGTAATCTGTTGCGTTAATTCGCGTGTGGTGTATTTGCGCCCATGTTGCCAAATATTGTCTTTGAGCCAGCCATACAATTGACTGAAATCACCTTTTTCATAGTTGGCTTCAATGGTTGGATGCTGGGCAAGCAAGGCATCATAATATTGTGCGCCAAGAATGTTTCCTAATGAATACCCTTCAAATGTGCCACCAATATGGAAGGCATACCAATGAACATCTTGCATCACACCATCTTTATCATCTTCAGGCATCACACCGAGATCACTTTCGTAACGCGCACGCCACGCATCAGGCAAATCTTGAACAGCCAGTGAGCCTTCTAAGAGATCAATCGATAAGTCACTGCGGAGCATAATATGCAAATTATAGGTGACTTCATCGGCTTCCACACGAATCAAACTCGGCTTCACACGGTTAATCGCTTTGTAGAAATCATCCACCGAAACTGATTCTAATTGCGGAAAGGTTGCCTGCAAATCAGCATAGAAGTGTTGCCAAAAGGCTTTACCACGCCCGACCCGATTCTCCCATAAGCGTGATTGACTTTCATGGACGGCTGAGGATGTTCCGCGTGCTAATACACTCGGTTCATAAGAACGCTTGATGCCTTGTTCATACATCGCATGTCCTGATTCGTGCATGGTCGCAAAAATACCTTGTGCCAAATGATGAGCATCTGCACGCGTTGTAATCCGCACATCCCCAATTGAAAAGCGTGTTGCAAATGGATGATGGGTATCGTCCATACGTCCACGTTGCCAATCATAACCAAATGCAGAAATCGCTTTTTTGACGAAGTCGTATTGCTTCTCAATCGCAAAATCGCCATACAAGAAAGCATCATCAACAGGGCTTGCATCTGTAATTGCACCAAGCAGCTTAACCAACTCAGCCCGTAATTCAGCAAATAATGCCCGTACTTGCACAGTCGAAATCCCATAATTGGATTGCCCGAGTAAGCCATCGGCAATATGGTCGTAAGGGGCAAAGTATTCTGCATATTGCCGACTAATATCCAAATTACGTTCAAGCATCGGTGCAACGGTTGCAAAATCATTTTCGGGGCGTGCTTTTGCCCAAACCACAAATGAGCGTACAAATTGTTCTTCCATTGTTGCGATGAAATCTGCTGGCACACGGCTACGCTGATCGTACAAAATACGTGCCGAACGAATTAAACCAGCATCATCGGCATCATAAGGTAAATCATCCGCATATGCTTGTAAGTCATCCAGCAAATGCCCAACGGTATCACTAGTAAACTTCTCGTGTGCTAATCGTGATACTAAGGCAACTTGTCGTGCGCGTGCATCAGCCCCACCGGCTGGCATTTTGGTCGCTTTATCCCAGTTGAGTAAAGCCGTTGTTGCTTCTAAATCATAAACCTCTTGCAAAATACTTTTTAATTGATCTAATTTTGCCGTCATATAGAATGCCTCATCATTATTAGTTGGCATAACTGTAACCAATTTTGCAATCTCTGACGAAAAATTGGCATTATACGCCTCCCCAAAAGAAGTCATTTTTGGATAAATATCTTGTAAAAAAGGTCTGTTTAAAGGAGTGTGTTCTTCGTGCGTATGAAAAATAATAATCATTCTTAAAAGCGAACCATAGAGGATCGCTTTTTAATTGAATGACAATATCGGAAGATAATTACGTGTGGAGTGTAATTGTTTCACCATCACGCGGGATGAGCAATTGGGTTAAGGGAATGTTGGCAGCATCGGCAGCATCGCGTAAACCCTCACGCGAAACTGTCCCATGATCGATTGTTTCCATATGCGTCGCAATCACTTTGGATTCAGGCATCTGCTGACATACCCGAATGGTGTGTTCGGCATTCATCACAATCGGTTGATTATCTTCAAATTCTGAGCCTGATGAATGAGTCACAATGACATTTGGTTGATAGCGCTCAAGTGTTTCTGCAATGTCATCAATCCAAATTGTATCCCCTGACCAATACAATCTCGGTTCAGATGGTGCTTGTAAGACAAAGCCCATCACTGATCCCATCCGCTCTAACCAATCACCCGTGCCATGTTGCCCCACAGTGCGCGATAATTTAATACCATTCCATGTCATCTCATTTGTTAATGGGATAACATCTGTAAAACCAAAGTCTTCAATTTTTGCTTCGTCACCCGGCTGACAGATTATCTTCAAATTTTTGGGTAAGGCTTCTTGAGCAACAGGATCAAAATGGTCAAAATGCAAATGTGACACAATCACCAGTTCTGTACCATTAATAATGTCATCAATCGTCATCGGCAAATCAGTCATTGGATTCTTCGACTTGCCCACTAAAGGCGCACGATTATGACGCGGTGCAAAATAGGGATCAATCAAAATTTGATGCCCATGATAATTTAAGCGTAATGTCGCATGACGCACGAGTTGTAAATCCATACAATCTTATCCCTTAATTCCATTCCAATTGACTACGGGTATGCCAATATTTGGCTTTACCTTCCGACATACGGGATAATGCTGCTGCTGCGAGATGATCCCAATTAACTGTGGTCGCTTTGACATTGGATTCAAGTTGCTCAACCGTTGTCGCGCCACTGAGAACAACATCAACCCATTCCAGTGATAAAACAGCCGCTAACGCCAGCGCATCAACTGTTGTCTCCAAACGGTTCGCTTCGACATTGAGTGAGGCTAAGTTCAAAATGAAATCAGGATTGGTATTTTTCTGAGTCAAGCGCCCATTAGCTAAGGCTTCCTTGATAATAACGCCCATCCCTGCAATATGGGCAGCATACAGCGCATCCCCTGCGGATTGTTCTAGCACATTCCATGTTGCTTGCACACAATCAAACAAGCGCACCCCATCCACACGGATATTAATCGCTTTGCTGATAATTGCCGATTGATTTTCACCGCTTGATGTCAAGCCAATTTTTACACCACTCCGTTTGATGCGTGCCAGTTCCAACAAAACATCTTTATTCGTCAAAATGCCTGATTCAAGCGTCGCACTATGAACTTGATAGATACGTAGATAATCCCCAAGGTGTTTTTGTGATTCTTTCCACTGTTTTTGCAAAATGCTCAGTGAATGTTCTTTGACTTCATGTTGTGTTGCGTTAACCTGCCAATCTGCCGTATACGAATAACCCCACTTACTACTAATTGTTACATCATCAGGGCTAATAGCACGCGCTTTCAACCATGATGCGAGAAATTCTTCTGCCTTGCCATAAGACCGCGCCACATCAAAATAACGGATACCTGCTGCATAAGCGGCATCCAGCACTGCATGCGTATTCGCTTCCATCGCTTCTACTTCATATTCTTTGTCGAGATCAAGCCCATGCTCTAAATTGATATAACCGGGACGACCTAATGCCGCCAAACCTAAGCCCATCTTGCTCAAATTCAGTCCTGTATCGCCAAGTGGCTGTACTTCCATCGTAAAATCCTTTAGTTATTCTAAATGCGAGTCCGTGCAATAGTGCAAACGCACAATTGTTTGTAATAAAATTATCAATATTAAGTTTTTTCACTATATATGACCAATCCTATTGCGTGACTAATTTGGATTAGGTATCGTATAAAATCTGGAAAGCCTATCACCAGTAGCGCATCGCATCACGGAATAATTGCTTAAAGTCGTCACGAGATGCTGGACGCGGTGATAATTTTGTCAGGCGCTGTTGGGCAAATGCTCCCTCTGCCAATTGATCGACATCTGCTTCTGTGAATCCAAGTGCCTGTAAACCATTGGGTGAACCTGTATCTTTCATAATTTCAATGAGTGCTTCTGCTAATAAATCGCCTGCATCAGCCTCATCGGCATTGCGAATATCGACCCCCAATAATTGAGCAGCGCGTAAATGTCTTTGCGGATCAGTCACGGCTGTCCAACGAAAAACTGCAGGTGCATTGACGATCACAGCAATGCCATGCGGTGCCATCGCCCAAGGCACATTATAATCAGCAGGATGATAATCGCGCACCATTCCTGCAACAGGGTAGGACATCGCGTGCGGTAGATGTACCCCTGCATTACCAAAACCAATCCCAGCATATGATGCTGCTAACATCATCTGACCACGCGCTTCGAGATCATCGTTATCAGTCATTGCCCGTCGAATATAACGCGATACGATCTGAATTGAATTCTCTGACCATATATCGCTAATTGGGTTTGAGCCTTGATACGGTGGACGCTTACTCGGATGATCGACAGCTTGTTTTTGATTAAACGGAATGGCTGTCAGCGACTCAATGGCATGGCTCAGAACATCTAATCCACTACTGGCAGCGACCAATGGTGGCATCGTTGCTGTATTCAGTGGGTCAAGGATACCTAAAACTGGGCGCATGACGCGATGCGAAATCCCTGTTTTGACCTCTTTTTCCAGTAGATCAAAAACGGCAACACTCGTTGTTTCGCTACCTGTCCCTGCTGTTGTTGGAATTGCAATCAGTGGCTTCAATTTACCCGGAATCGCTTTTCCATTTCCAAGTGGTTGATTGACATAATCCAAAAAATCATCCGTTGGATAAGTGGCATACAAATTAGCTACCTTTGCCGTATCAATTGATGAACCACCTCCAACAGCCACAAATCCATCAAAATTACCATCCACTGCAAATGCGATAGCTTCTTTAAATGACACATCCGTGGGTTCAATCCGTGTCTGGTCAAATTTAACAGCATCAATATCGGCATCGGCTAAGGATTGCATCGCAATCTGAACCGCCTCATGATTGCTCATATTAGGGTCAGTGACTAACATCACCCGTTTAACACCCAATTGCGCCATATCATAGCCGACTTCGCGGGTTGTTCCTGCGCCATATTTGATGCTCGATGTATCCATCGTGAATGCAGTTTCGCGTGTTATCATTAATGCCTCTCTGTAATTTTTTAAAAGTAACCTTCGATAAGTTTTTAAAATTATATTCATACATACTTTCGCGGACGCGCCATGGCGCGTTCCTACAAATTCAGGGTGTTGTAGGGACATCCAACGGGATGTCCGCCGAAAATTGTACGATCTATTTCCAATTATTTATCGAAACTTACTCAAAGTAAGTAATGATTTGCTTTTGCTACGTTGAATCACGTCTCTGATTAATTATATGCAGAGTGCTGTGTTCATCGTTCTGAGTGCTGAGAATTTTTTTGGTAACTACTGAGTCATCCTTTTGAGCACTAAAAAATAATCATAGCCAACTTGCTATCAAAACGCATTGTCGCAAAGGTGTCAAAGATGCAAAGGGAAATCTTAAAGGAAAGACCAATTTCCCTGCTAAGACGCGTTAGTTAAGCATGAACTGCGTTTAAAGCTGACTTTAGGCAACGGATTGTAGCTGGATGTTTTAACACAATACTGTGACGCTAAGAAAACACGCTACAGAAAATGACCCTCAAAGAGCTTTTTAAGTCCCTCTCCACTAGGGGAGAGGGATTTAGGGAGAG
>JBAUIA010000320.1:0-1554 GCA_049680565.1 Phototrophicaceae bacterium | reverse complement strand
CACTAGCACCCGTTGTTGCTGATTCACGAGTGCATCAATTGCAGACCATTGTCCATCACGAAATGCTGCATCTTGACCTAGAATTTCTTGTAACCATTGATCTGCTTGTTGCCGCATTGCTTATCCTGAATCTGCTAACGACTTGAAAGTAGAATATAAAAGATAAAGAAGCTAAATAACAGCACATATTGGCAAAAATAATTACTAATCGCTCTATTGGCTTGAAACAAGGTTAATACAATTTGGTTAACAATTAATTTTTTAAGCATAAATATGGCAGATTCATTGTATAGTCTATTTAACAAAATATTAGTAAAAGGTTTTTATTATGGATCTCATTGATAGACTAAAAGAATTATCAGCACAATTACCACGCCAAATTGAACATATTAGCACAGAAGAAGCAACGAAAAATGCACTCGTAATGCCCTTTATAAACGCATTAGGCTATAACGTGTTTGATCCTACTGAGGTTGTCCCTGAATTTATTGCTGATGTCGGCATTAAAAAAGGTGAAAAAGTCGATTATGCAATTATGCAAGATGGTAAACCTATCATCATCATGGAAGTTAAGACTATTGGTACCAATCTTGCACAGGTTCATGCTTCTCAGCTATTTCGTTATTTTACTGTATGTGATGCACGATTTGGCATATTAACAAATGGTATTGAGTATCGTTTTCATACTGATTTAGAAAAACCTAATAAGATGGATGAAAAACCGTTTTTAATATTTGATCTTTCTAAGGTTGATGAGCGACTCACAACCGAGTTAAAAAAGTTTTCAAAATCAAGTTTTGACATTGCACACATTTTATCAAGTGCCAATGAACTGAAATACAAACGTGAAATACGTAACTTAATTGAAGCAGAATATGCTGAACCATCTGAAGATTTTGTTAAATTCTTTGCAAGACAAGTCTATTCTGGTTCATTACGTCAATCTGTCGTAGAAGAATTTACTGAAATTACAAAAAATGCCTTTCGTGACTTTCTCAATGTCAAAATTGCAAGCCGTCTACAGACGGCATTGGATAGTGAAATTCCCGAAGAAGAAACCACAGCGCATGAACCAGAACAAGTAATAGTTGATGAAGTCATTGAGGTAGATGATGATGGTATTGAAACTACTCAAGAGGAATGGGATAGCTATTACATCATACGAGCTATACTAAGAAAAGATGTAGATGCAAAACGTATTGTGCTGCGTGATGTTCGGTCTTATTGTGGTATTTTGCTTGATGATAACAACCGCAAACCGATTTGCAGATTACACTTTAACCGTAGTCAGAAGTATATTGGAATATTTGATGCGGATAAAAATGAAGAGCGTATTGCAATTGAATCTATTGATGAAATCTATGATTATGCAGATAAATTAAAGGCTGTTGTAGAAGCCTATGATGCAGAAGCCTAAAAACTTGAGGGTGGCATTTTATCATGCCACCACGCTAGCATCGTTATTGGCAACTTTGCGGGAATGGCTCATCAGGATTTGGGGCTAAAAAGTCAATAGTAATGGTCACGGTGTCATCGTTGACCAGAATACTCAAT
>JBAUIA010000319.1:0-2990 GCA_049680565.1 Phototrophicaceae bacterium | reverse complement strand
AACATATCTTTGCCTGCGATGAAAGTCATTTCGATTCCCTCAAGGGCGTCTAAGTTTTCGGGCGGATTACCACTCATAACAATAACATCCGCAGATTTTCCGACTTCGAGTGTTCCGAGATGGTCGTCAATTTTGCTCACTTCAGCAGCAACAATCGTTGCACAACGGAGCGCATCGTAATTATCTTTTTTGATACCTAGTTCAATCATAAATTTGAGTTCAGGTGCAACAATTTCGTGACCAACTACAGGACTACCTGCATCAGTTCCAAAAGCAATTTTGACTCCAGCATTCGATGCTTTAATCAAACCATCATAGCGTCCGCGATTTGCCATTGCTTTTTGACGTTCTAATATTTTCCATTCGGGGATTTGTGTGTCTGAGTCACCTAAATGCAATGTGTAGGACATACTTAAAACTCCTTACTAACAAGTTCAGGATTTGGTTTTACAAAATGCCCATCCCCAGCCTCACCAAGGATTTTACCATCTTTGAAAATCGTTTTACCATGTACAAGTGTTTGATTCACTTTGCCTTGAAATGTCATGCCTTCATAGAGTTTGTCACAATCACGAGCTTGGCTAAAAAGCATGTCTCTATGAATGGTCGTTGTATCAGAAGGATCAAAAATCACAATATCAGCATCAGCACCAACACCAAGATGTCCCTTATTAGGATAGACACCAAATCGTTTTGCGCCATTTGTACTCACTAAATTAACAGCTTCATTGATTGACATTTTACCATTAGCAGCCGCATCCATCACACCTAACAGTAATTCCTCAACACCCGGTGCGCCCGGAGGAGCACTCCATAAATCAGTGCGTGCCTTTTCCTTCTCTTCAACCATAAATGGTGAGTGATCTGTTGTGATTGCCATTAAAGACCCATCTGCTAAACCATCCCATAATGCATCTTGATCGGCTTGCTTCCGCAGTGGAGGATTAACCTTAGCATAAGGACCAACACGTTCCAAATCTGCTTCTGTGAAAAACAAATAATGCGGACAAGTTTCAGCAGTAGCGGTTGAACCTGTTGCTTTAAAACGTCGGAATACATCCAGAGGCTCTTTTGCACTCAAATGTGCAATGTGTAAATTTGCACCGATACTTTCATTGAGTGTGAGTAATGTTGCGATTGCTAAGGCTTCAACATGTGGCGGACGCGATTCACCATGTGCCAGAATATCATTACGTCCAGCTTTGATAAGTTCTGAAGTGTGCCACTCAAGAAGTTGGTTATTTTCAGAATGTACAGCACAGACAAGCCCTGTATCAGCTACTAGTTTTAGTGCCTGATACAAATCGGTAATTTCTGGTAAGCATAAGCCTTCAAATTCATCATCACGCCCTTTAGGTGCGGAAGTCATGAAAATTTTAAACCCAATTGCACCTTCATTGACCATATCTTTAATTTCAGTTGGGTCAAGTAAACCAGGAGCAGCATAAATTCCAAAATTGACATAACAATTTTCTTCCGCAAGTTTTTTTCTCATACGGAAGATGTCACCCGTTGCACAGCAAGGCTTGCTAATAGGCATCTCAAAAACTGTCGTAACACCTCCAGCAGCAGCAGCACGGGTTTCAGTTGCAAAGTCACCTCGTTGCGGATAAGCTGGAGCACGACAATGAAAATGGATATCTATTGCACCGGGTAATATTAACTTGCCAGCCGCATCAATGATATTTTTTGCATCAGGTTGATCATTATGTGCGAATAATCCCGCAATTTTGCCATCCTGTATCGCTACCGAAAGTGGTTCAACGCCTGTTTCGGTGACGACCTCTCCATTCACAATCACAGTATCAAATATCAAAATAATTATTCCTTGAACAGTGACTCATTAATAAAATTTATCAATATTCGGGTTGTTGTTTCAAAATCATCGACGCGGACATACTCATCGAAAGCATGTGCTACCTCATAGCTACCCGGACCAAAAATAATCATATCACCACGAGCAATACCCATTAGATGCTTGGCATCACTACCCGGCAAATAACCAATCGGACCCGGTGACATATTCAAATCAGATTCAACACAGGTTAGAAAGATTTGAGATAGAGGCGATTCAATCGAAGAATCAAACCAACTAGAAAAGATGAAATCGCTTATCTGAATTTTTGCTGGTAATACATCAACAGAGTCTATTACCGCTCGTAATTCACTTTGAACAACTTCAGCATCTTCTCGCGGAATCATCCGACGGTCAAGTTTGATGATACACTGGTCAGGGACAGCATTTGCAGTGCTACCCCCTTCGATAACGCCCACATTACAAGTTGGAACACCCACCATCGGATGAACACGTTGACTCAGATCATGATGATAGGCATCTAATGCCAGCACAATCTTTGCCATTGCAGTGATTGCATTGATACCACGGTCAGGATTAGTTGCATGAACAGATTTGCCTGTCATCGTGATTGTCGCACGCATGACACCTTTATGAGCAATTGCGACTTTGTTATCCGTTTGTTCCCCAACAACAATGAAATCACAATCTGGCAAGTGACCATTTTCAGCGAGCCATTTTGTGCCAAGCTGTCCACCGACTTCTTCTTCGGCTGCGCCTACAAGGATGAGTGTTCCCTCAAGCTCATCAAGATGTTGTGAGGCATATTCCATTGCCAACATCATCGAGGCAAGTGGAGCTTTATCATCAATGCTCCCTTTGCCATAGATTTTTCCATCTTTAACAATCCCTGAATACGGATCAACTGTCCAGTGTTGCGCTTCATTCGCGGCAATCGGCACCGTATCAATGTGCGCATGGAGCATAACCACAGGCTCACCACTGCCGAGAATAGCAATTGTATTTGGAGCTTCTGGTTTTTCATCAGGTGCAATCACTTGTACCCGACACCCAATCGCCTCCATTTTTTCAGCAATATAGTTCGCAATTGCGATTGTATCGCCTGGTGGATTAGGGGAAGGTATCCGAATGAGATCTTGCAAAAGTGCTATACCATCAGTCATTAGTTTAATTG
>JBAUIA010000318.1:0-3553 GCA_049680565.1 Phototrophicaceae bacterium | reverse complement strand
TTTGGTCTAAAAGAAGATTTATGGGATGCTTATCCAACAACATTTTCTGGTGGGGAACAACAAAAAGTTAATCTTGCACGCGCACTCATCACGCCACGCAAGTTATTACTTTTGGATGAGCCGACAGCCTCTTTAGATGCACAGACACGCCTATCATTGGCAACACGTTTAGAAGAATTAAAAGCACAAGGTGTTGCTATGATTGGAGTCTTTCATCATCCTGAAGATGTACAACATCTTATTGATGACCAAATACAGATGCAGACTCCTCATGCATTATTGAATGAAAATCATAAGCAAGAAGTTAAGGAAATATCATGACATTTCGTGTCATGAGTTTTAATGTACGCGGTTCATTTCATGAAGATGGTGAGAATAATTGGGATAAACGGCGTGCATTAAATATTGCGACGATAAAAAAATACAAGCCAGATGTTATTGGCTTCCAAGAAGTACAAACAGGCAATATTGTTGATTATAAAGCAGTACTGACTGAATACGCATATGACCTTGGTTTAATTTCAATTCGTAAAACTGAGCGAAAGCATTATGTTCCAATATTCTGGAATCCTTTACGGTTTGAACAACTTAAAATGGGTGGCTTTTACCTGAGCGAAACGCCTGAGACATGGTCAATTGGCTGGCAATCCACATTTGCTCGGGCAGTGACTTGGATGATATTAGCTGACATTGCAACGGGGATAGAATTTATTGTCCTGAATACACATTATCCTCATGAAATGAATGCCGAGACTACTCGTACTAATTGTACTAAATTAATTGTACAAGAATTAGAGAAGATTGCACCCAACTTGCCTCATATCGTTATGGCAGATTTCAACACAGCACCAACTAGTATGGCATACAACTTATTTTTAGATGCAGGTTATACTGATAGTTATATTGATACAGGCGAAACACAGGACTACAACACATTTCATGGTTTTCAGGGTGATACTTATGAATGGCAGTCAGGTCGTATTGATTGGATACTAACTAAGAATGGCAGTCAGCAGCTTATCAGTCAATCAGCGCAAGTTATTTTTGATGCTCAACCACCTATTTACCCCAGCGATCACTATCCGATTATAGCTGACTTGGACTTTGCATAATGGCAAAATTTGCAGTTTATACTATTCCACCAGCCGACAATATCCTCTATCAACGTGGATCCGAGTTATTAGGGTATGACATTCGTACTGGTGAATTTCTTCCAGAAGATAATGCAACACGCCGCATATTACCAGAATTTGATAGCAGCTGGGTTACAAAACCACAAACTTATGGTTTCCACATGACTACGGGTTACTCACTATTTTATAATCCGACGACTTTACCTCAAATTGAGGCTGAAATTGAACTTGTTTTATCTTGTTTTGGGCGAGATGTTTCGTTCATATTAGATCCTGCTGAAGATCCGATTCCATTCTGGAATGATACAATTGCTGTGTTACATTTTGTTCCAAATCCTGCGATGTTGATGTTACATACAATGTTGACTGCGCGAGTTAATCCTTATGGTACATCGTCATCAATAAGCGAAGCATTTCTCAAGAAAAATCCAGAAGAGGTTGATGTAGTTAAAGCTGCTCGTGTGCAAAATTTCTACACGCCTCATATTCTCGATGGATGGATACCTCATTTTTCGTTGATGTATCCATATAATGGACAACAGCCTCATCTAATGAAGCAAGCACTTTTGAAATTATTTCCACCCAAAAGGTTGCCTGTTAAGAGTATCTGTTTGCTCATACGAGAAGGTAATGATACACACTACCGCTTGTACCGTGAATTCTTTTTATAAACTATGAGTAAGCTAACTTCGCAAAAAAAGCCTTTCTATTATGGCTGGTATATTGTTTTAGTCTTGGCAATAAATACCACAGTAGGTTACGGAATTCTTTATTATGCATTTTCGGTATTTATTACGCCAATGGAAATTGAATTCGGATGGTCACGCGGGCAACTCACACTGGGATTAGCTTTATCCTCCCTCGTATCTGGAATCATCGCTTATCCGATTGGTTGGTGGGTTGACAAATATGGAGCTAGAGCACTTATGTCCGTTGGTGCAATCCTCGCCTCATTATTCGTCATATTATGGGCGCAGGTAGAAACTCTGTGGCAATTTTACATTGTTTGGTGTGGTATTGGTATATCAGGTGCAATGCTCTTATATGAACCTGCATTCGCAGTCATTGCTACATGGTTTACAGTTAAGCGTAGCACTGCATTAACGATTGTTACATTTGCTGCAGGTTTTGCCAGTACTATTTTTCTTCCCTTGTCAGATCAATTACTAATCCATTTCGGTTGGCGCGATGCAGTAGAACTTTTAGGCATTATGCTTGGGGTAATTACTGCACCACTTAGTTTGCTCATCATACGCCGTCGCCCAGAAGATATAGCCTTATCAAGTGATGGTATCGAAAAATCTAAGATGTTACCTATAGAAGAAAAGACTTCATCTATATCATTTGCTTTTAGAAGCCGTTTTTTCTGGTTTCTAACCCTTTCATTCTCGATTGCGGGCTTTGCTACTGCTGCACTCCGTGTTCATTTGATACCTATTTTAATGGATATGGAGATACCATCAACAACTGCTGCTTTCGCAAGTGGATCAATTGGAATTTTTCAAGTTGTTGGACGTCTTATTTTTATGCCACTTGATAAATTTATGTCTGGGCGTATCATGCTTGCTGGATTATTTTTGATGCAGGGATTGGCAATCATTATGCTGTTTAATAATGGAGTCATCTGGAGTCTTATTATATTTGTCATTTTATTCGGCGCGTCAGTCGGAATGCGCACGCTGGTTCGCCCATCTATTCTTGCAGATACTTATGGTAGTGCAAATTATGGTCGTGTTTCTAGCCTAATGGCACTTCCACTGACACTTTCAGCTACAACTGCGCCCGTTATTGCAGGTTTCATGTATGATTATTTTCAAAGTTACACACTACTGATAACAATCACACTATTTTTGTCTATAATCGCAAGCATAGTTATCCTTTTCAATCGTGTAGTCTTGAATAGAAGCTTAGTTTAGAAAATATCTAGAAAATGATTCATCTGTGATTTTAATTATTTTGTAACCCCTATAGACCATAAAATTTTTGTCCGTTTTTTTCATGCAATTGCCTCAATGTATTGAGCATGGTCAGACACCAGCAATGCAAAATTATGACGTGCAACAATGAAGGTTGAGTTGATATGTTCCTGCCAGATCAAGCGTTGGAAGATATGGGTTGCTTGAGCATTGGTTTCAATATTAAATGGCTCATAGATACGAACACCATGTCGTGAGCCAACATAGAAATATCTGTGCTCAAACACATTGCCACCTTTGCGACTCAGTTTTCGCAAATAGTTATCACAAGCTTGAAAGGCATCTAATTTATCTGAGGCATGATCTGTGAAATAACGCTTAGCAGAACGGGGCAACGCGGCATCCCCTATAGAACCACGCTGTTCTGCTAAGGCAATTTCGGATCGTACTGCCTGCTTAATATGAGTTGCTTTGCCTGTATGTGAGTGTTGTTGAATTGATTTG
>JBAUIA010000317.1:0-3024 GCA_049680565.1 Phototrophicaceae bacterium | reverse complement strand
CGCATGTTGTGTCCCAATGTAGTATTGATGCTTGTCAATCTGCACCATGCCATTGCTATTAACCCGACGGCGGTAAATGCGAGCATGTTCATGCTGAAGCCAGCGATGGGTATTGATAACTTCTGGCACAGTGCGTGTGGGAGGTAAAGTCGGAAAGGCTTGGTCAGGTGTTTTACCTTTGCAAGCGCGTCCCTGATGACGGCGTTTACTGTGGTAGTAATCTGGAAAAGATTCCAATGCCTCATGGGCATCCGCAATATCATTCATTGGTTTTCTTTTGAACCATTCATGTTTTATCGTATAGATCGTTCGTTCGACGAATGGTTTTAAGTCCGGTCTGCGTGGTGGACAGATAATAGGTTCAACCTCTAAATTACGAATGAACCGTAATAAAGCCGAGGGGTAGGAATCGCTTGTCCACGCCCCGACATGGGTTTCATACTACACCTCTCTACATTGATGTTTGGATGAGATAAGGGTATCGATATAAACGATGATCGACACCCGATGACTACTTCTAATTATACTTTATTTGGATCCCATGGATTATTTGGATTTCGCAAAGTAGCGATTTGCTCAGGTGTAATTTGGATCCAAACCGATGCATTAGGTTTTTCTTGAACGGAAGATAAAATACCTTGTCGACACCATTTATGGATTGTTGAGATGCTCCAGTTGAGCATCTCAGAAGTTTTACGTACCGTGTATAGACCATCTGACCGTTGTCCCGTTGGATAAGCATCAGGGCGAAGGGCATCGCCACGAAAGATATGAAAATTAACTCGTAGTTCTTTGACACGATTGGCGGAAAAAGAATGCCGGCGTGCAGTCGTCCATCCTTTTTCATTCAGTGCTTGAGCAATCATCTCGTCACTGTAATGTCGAGTGGCAAGATCCCGAATGTAGTGAATAATATGGTCAGCCGTGCGCAGTGTTCCTCGCGGGATTTCGAGGTCGGTAATCGCATCACTCTGCCAGCGAATACCAATTTGCACGGTCGTTTCCTTGCCAAGCAAGGTCACATCTTTGATCAAATAGCGGATTAACTGCTTGCGATCCGCATGAGTTGTGGTGGATGAGTGCCATAAAGCGGGAAAATCTTGTACGAGTTGTAGGATTTGTGTTCGTTGTTCATCATCAAGATGTGTTGTGGGCATTGGAGATGATTGAGCATAGGTTCGTTGGAGTTCATCTACTTGATTCAGTTTATCATTCCAATCACGCTCTAAAGTGCGGGCGACTAAGCGATTTTCAGGCTCAACCGCTATAAATCGCCGTCGGGCTAAATCAGCTTCGTATTGTAAGTGTTCTAACTGGAGTTGTTGTTGCCGTTGCAATTGAGAGTGGTGATATTGGAGTTGTTGCACCGCTTGTAGTGCAACTTCGATTTCAGCTGGTTGCATCGCACTCAGGACAGTTTGAGTGATGATGTCATCGATATGATGCCCGCGAATTGCTTGGCACCAGGGATCGCCACCGGATTGATAGACACCGTCACAGGCATAAGTTGGACGTATTTGGTCTTCTTGATAACGAACCTTCATCCGGCGACCACATTTCCCGCACAAAACAATACCCTGCAATAGTCCCGCACCTTCACGGGGAACACCACGACGGTTGCGATTATAGCCATTACGGTTATCCTCTAACTGGTGCTGATTACGCTGAAATTCATCCCATGAAATGTAGCCCTCGTGATGATCATGAAGGGTGACCAACGGTTCATCACGATCAATTTGCTGGCGCGATATAGTGCCATCAGGGTTGAGATGAGCAACGATTTGAGTTTGTCCATACACATAAGTACCTGCATAGAATGGATTATGTAAGATGTCCAATGTGCGTCGGGCGGTTAACGGTTTCCAGATACACTCTCCCGCTCTAGCGGTACCCCATAACCGTGTCGGAATGAGGGTATCATGTTGTTTAAAATCAAGCATGACACCACGTGCCGAACGATGAACCGAGAAGCTTTCAAATATGCGCTGAATACTGGCTTGTATCGCCTCATTCGGGTCTTTAATCAGTCGATTGGTCACATCATAAATGTAACCTGTTGGTGGATGAAAACGCAGATTGCCTTGACGAGCAAGCTCCATTTTGCCACCAATCAACCGACTACGAATCCAATGTAATTCCGCTTCACTCATCGTTCCCTTGAACCCCAGCAGTAACCGATCATTGTACTGACTTGGATCATATATACCTTCCTCATCGATCACCAATGTGTGAGTGAGCGCACAAATTTCGAGTAAGCGATACCAATCACTTGATGATCGAGCCAGACGGGAAGCTTCTAAACTAAGAACCGCACCTGCATGTCCCAAACTCACTTCGGCAACAATGCGCTGAAACCCCATTCGCTCTGTACTGGATGACCCTGACAACGCTTGATCCTGATCGATAATCACTAATTGTTCGTGTTGCCACCCTAGTTCGAGTGCTCGGGTGGATAGATCATACTGACGCGCTGTACTCCCAGTATTCCGTTGAACCTGTTTGAGTGAGGATTGCCGAACATAGATGAATGCAATTTTGGCAAGATGATCATTGGTAATTTTGTGATATTCACTTATGGATTCCATGATTATTCTCCACTTCCTGCTTCTGCGATACGAGATATTTGACAGCCAACCGTGCCAATAAAGCCGTTACTTGTGTTTGTTGTTGCTGTGACAGCGCCTGCCAGATGTGAATATCTTTTGGCGATTGCGACATGATACCAACTCCGTTTTAATTGAACCGATACCCGAATCATATGATTATTTCGTTTTCTTTTGCTTGATGAAGTTGGCAATTTGAAGCAATCCATCTCCTGTTAGCAGATGCACCACAGGTTGTGCTGATACTTGAAGTTCATAGTCAGTGAGGCTCATTGCAAGGCACATTGTCATGCCTGTTGCTGTTTCGATGTATAAATCAGGTTCATTAGATCTCTGATAAATACATAACACTGTGACTTGTTGTCCACGAAGTGGGTGAAATGGATGAGTAACCGTCACTTGATGAGAAGAACGACGGTTA
>JBAUIA010000316.1:0-2974 GCA_049680565.1 Phototrophicaceae bacterium | reverse complement strand
TCATATGTCGGTGTGCTGAAGGTCGGGACATTGAGCGCTTGCAGTCCAGAACTGTTCTGAGCAGGATTACCCCCTGCCCCACCTGTGATTGGCTGATTGCCTTGTTGTAGCAGCAGCTTTTCAAGGCGCTCTAGTTGCTCTTGAATCGCGTTTTGGGTTTGAGACCGTTCTTTCTCGATCTTCTTGCGTTCCGCAGCTAGGGCTTGCTCGGCATCTTGCATCCGCTTCTCATGCCACTTGCGCTCGGCTTCGATGCGTTCTTGTTCGGCATTGAGCCACGTTTGGTCGGCATATGCCTGCTGTGCGCTTGGCTGTGCAATCTGAGGTGTAGGCGTAGTGCTTGCAGGTGCAAGGTCGCGCATGTATTCCATGAACTCTGCCCTCACCCAAGGGAATAACTCAAATAAGACATCCAGCTTGCCATTCTTCAAATCGCAGATGAGGCGAATCCCATCTCGAATTGTTTGCGTGAATGAGCGTTCGTTTTTGAGCATTTCGACCTGATCGGCGATAGCTGCTTCGTCTTCTTTTCTAAGATTCAACCAGAACTTGAAACCGATACGATGAGATGTATTTTGAGTCATAATGATTTCCTGTTAAAATAACTTGCACTAGTGCAACTAACACTAGTGATTATATCACAAAAAGCAATATGATTGCAATTAATATTGTGTTTAAATGTTTTAGTCCACAGTGAATAGGTGATAATCGCTTTAATATTGAGGCGCGTTGCGTTTAATAGGGTAGGTGGCTATGAGTGACAAAAAGTACAAAAATGAGTATTTGCGTGATACGTTTGGTATATCTCACGAAACTGTTCGCAAGTACACAATTGAATTTAGTGAGTTTCTATCTGAAGGTGCGAATCCTGATGAACGAGGCGCACATCGAACATATACTGAATCGGACTTGAGAGTTTTTGCGCTCATTGTGCGTATGAAAAACAATAACAATACAGATGATGAGATTAAAGCTACATTGATAGCTGCTGCCAAAGGGGAGTTATCTGAACTCATCGATGATCCTACTGTGACACTGAGTTCAAACATGCAAATGACATTAGCACGTCAAGAAATGACAAGCCTACGTCATCAGAGAGATATAGCATTAGAAGATTCTCAAAAGTGGCGTGACTTGGCTAACAAACTTCAGGGGCAATTAGATGAAATTAAGGCACGTCCAGATAATATTGAGCTACACAAACAAATTGCACGCCTTGAGATGCAAATCGAGATGCTAAATGAACAATTACAGGATAAAAGCTGATAAAGAAACTTGGAGGCAGAGTTGACTCTTAAAACTAATACGGGCTACTGCCCCTTATATCGAAGCACATCATGTTGCTCCATTCAGTAAACTTGAAAGGGGTTCTCTGAGATCAACTAATATCATTACCGTGTGTGCTAACCATCATCGTCAGATGCATTATGGCAACGTTGAAATCATAGAGAGCAGGGTAGATGCTTTTGTATTCAAGATTGATGATGTTGTTGTCGAAATCAGTAAATTTCATTTGGAACGGTGATGGGTTATAAAATCGTAAATGGGAATGCTAGGGTAGCTCATATATTTACTTTTTCTCGGTTAGATCGTCTTGCAAGACGGCTATTTGTTTATTCTCGATTTTTTTACAAAAATCATATTGTAGCATGCTCAAAAGATCTACACAATAAATAACTTGTACCAAGAACTTGGTGGGGGTAGATCAGTATGTCACTGCGAAGATTATAGGATATTTTGAGGCGTTGTTTAGGTAGGTATCTATACACTTTAGATTGTTGAAAACATCTAAATATCATAGCGTTACATTAGCTTAAAGCAACAATAAATTTATATGGGCTAACAGTTGTCTTTATCATGTCCTAGTGAATTAGTACTATTTATCACAAATGATAACAACCCTTTATAACCCTTAAAAAGTTTTAAAGAGCTATATAAAATTCCAAATTTAATACAATGCTCATTTAACGAGCCTTTGTAATATGCTATGAAATAATTCGATAGTATAAAATAGCATTTGAGGATGTTATAAAAATAGGCTCTTTCATATTATTCGGTCTAAAATCGAATTTTTAGGGTAGACATAATCAGGGTAAACATACATGAATAAGTCATCATTGTTATTATTTGCACTCGCATTTATATCATTTAATCTTTTCTACCAATCATCATCTGTTCAAGCTGATGAAAACATCAGCGATACCTCAATTATTCTCGTAATCGATACGAGTAGCAGCATGTGGGGTACACCAATGGACAGTGTTAAAGATGCTGCTCGTAACTTTGTGATTGATATAGACGAAAGTGTGCCAATCGCGATTGCAACATTTGCGAATCGTGCTCAGTTGGTACAAGATTACACAACAGATAAATTGCAACTCTTGGAAACCATCAACAACATTATTCCAGATGGTGTGACTGCTTTGTACGATGGCGCCATGTTAGGTGTTGATTATGCAGCCCAATCAACAGCAAGCAATCGCGTTGTTATTTTATTGAGTGATGGCGCGGAATATGGAAATCAGAGCCAAGCAACACGCTACGATGCCATGCTCTATGCTCAGAGCCAAGACATCTTGATCTATTCAATTGGATTAGGCTTCGGGGCAGATCGTTCTTACTTAGAAGAAATTGCAAACCGCACGAATGGTGTTTTCTATAGTGCAGAACTCGAAACTGATATTGCTACTATTTATGATCAACTTAGTGCTGAACTATCCAACTTGACACCTACAGTTATTGCAGATGTTACGGAACTCACTGGAAGCAGCATTATATCGCCGATTACTAACAGTAACACCTACACTGTTATTAGCAACGTACCAATTGAGCCTCGACAAGAAAATGGTGAAGAACCACTCGAACCACTACAAGATGTTGTGTCAGTGCCGGTTGAAACCGATTCGCCATCACCGAATAGCATTACATCACCTGTAGATGCTTCTAACCAAGATACAGCGATTGTGCTCACGAT
>JBAUIA010000315.1:0-1689 GCA_049680565.1 Phototrophicaceae bacterium | reverse complement strand
TAATATGGTAGTCATCAACAATTTCGTGTAAAAGGTTAACAATGGCAACAGTCGATATTCCGGGGATGCGTAATCTACTCGGACTCAAAAATGTTAAGCAAATCCAATCAGAAGGCATCTTATCTTTCTTGATGAATGGATGGCAAGAGTATGGCGATTTTTTCTTCGTTGAGCTAGGTACATCAGGCTTGCATGTGGTCGTCGACCCTGATGATGTTCGTAAAGTACTCGTCAGCAATAAAGATAATTATGTCAAAGGGTCTGTTTACGATAGCACGCGCAATTATCTATTGGGTAACGGCATCGTCACTAGCACAGGTGAAGATTGGTTGTGGCAACGTCGTTTACTAGCACCCTTCTTCACACCGCGTGGAATTGAACAGTATTTACAAACCTTCATTGATGAAGGCACAAAAGTCATAGATAAATGGGCACAGCAACATAACTCCGAGACTGTGCTTGATATGAATGAAGAAATGGCTTATATCGCACTTGCCATCATCCTCAAGGTCATTTTCAGCGTTGAATCCGAGGACGATCTAAACCAAGTTAAAGATGATGTTGAGATCATGTTTGATTTTGTGGGTGCGCGTCAACGCAATATCGTCAAAGCGCCACTATGGATGCCAACGGAACATAATCAACGCTATAAAAACGCGCGTAATCGGCTTCATCGTTTCATTGAAGACTTGATTGAACAACGCAAATCGACACCCAAAGACCAATGGGGCAATGACTTATTGAGTAAAATGCTACTCGCAAATGAGACCGAGACTGAACGCCAATTTTCCGCGCAAGACATCATTGACCAATGCATCACATTTTTTGTTGCAGGGCACGAGACAACGGCACGTTCCTTGACCTTTGCTTTATACGCTATCTCAACCAATCCCGATGTGGAAGCCAGCTTCATCAACGAAATTGACCGCGAGATGTCATCGACAACGCCAAAAATTGAGGAACTCAAGCAGATGCCTTATCTGCTGCGTACCATCAAAGAAACACTACGCCTCTATCCATCGGCAGCGTTTTATCCGCGCAATGTTGTCGGAACGGATACCCTGAGTGGCTATACCGTCACCGAAGGGATGCAAGTATTTCTCTTTCCCTATGCCACACATCGCCATCCTGATTATTGGGAAAACCCAGATCAGTTTGAACCCAATCGCTTTGCCCCTGAAAAAGAAGCGGAGCGTCATCCTTATGCCTATGCACCATTTTCGGGCGGACAACGCATCTGTATTGGTAATAATTTTTCATTGCTAGAATCACAGGTGATGTTATCACTGATTTACAAACGCTTTAAACCACAACTCGTTGCTGGGCATGACCCACAAATTAAGGCGACAGCGACCCTCGTCCCAACCAATGGTATGCTGATGACCTTACAAACTCGATAAGCTGAGAATAGAAACCACCTTTAAGCGGTGGTTTTTTATAATTAAGTGAGTGCGTCAACGGCTGCTCGTTCAATGTGTAAGCCTGCTTTGTAGCGTTTCATAAATGCCGTAAATCCTGCTACGTCTTCGGGATTAGGCGTGATTGTCACGCTATTTTCGTGTGCGAACACTTTATCCGCGAGGAAGTCTTCCAGTGACTCATCAGCAGCATGATTTTGCATATACGATGCAAGTAAGGCAATCCCCCACGCGCCACCTTCGGCTGCTGTATCCATCACCGAAACGGGAA
>JBAUIA010000314.1:0-14675 GCA_049680565.1 Phototrophicaceae bacterium | reverse complement strand
TGTTGATGACACTTGGTTGATCTAAAGGATGTTGGCTCATAGAAGGCGCTCCTTGTCATAGTCTAATGCTTACACTTTACCAGAAAATGTGATTGCCAGCAGACTTATCCTTTTATCCTCACTCGTTTAACAGTACCCTTGTTGAGAGTTCGTTCAGTATGTATAGGAAAAACTGTGAGCAAGAGTATAGCCCAACACAAACCACCGATGGAACGAGAAGCCTTACGTGATGTGATAGGCTTGTCATTATGGGCAGGGCAGATGTTGCTACAAAATGGCGCGGATTCACAACGCGTAGAAGAAACCATCCATCGACTCGGTACATCTTTAGGGTGTGATTGGCTCGATATTGTGATTATGCCTGATGCCATTATCGCAAGTACGGTCAATAACGAGGAATTTCGGACAAAGGTTCGGCGTGCGCCTAACCAAGGGGTGAATATGCAACTCATTGCCGAAATTTCGGATATAAGTTATCGTGCAGCCAGTCAGGAACTCAATCGCTTCACCCTCCGAACAGAACTGCGCCGTATTGACCAAATGCCACGTAATTATAATCGTTGGTTGGTTGTTTTTGGGGTAGGTTTAGCTTGTGCTGCGTTTAGTCGCTTATTTGGTGGCGATTGGTTTGTATTTGCTACCACCTTGGTTGCATCTTCCACTGCGATGTTCGCACGTCAGGAATTGCATAAGCGTCATTTTAATAGCTTTCTGATTGTTGTAGCAACTGCTTTTGTAGCTGGCACAATTGCAAGCAGTGCTGCTTTGCTTGACCTAAGCCCAGAACCAACGATTGCAATCGCTGCATCAGTCTTATTGCTTGTTCCCGGTGTACCTCTCGTCAACGCTGCTGAAGATTTACTTAATGGACACATCCTAAATGGCATTGTGCGAGGCATTTTAGGGCTACTTCTGGTTCTATCGATTGCATTGGGCTTAGTGTTATCCTTTTGGCTGACGGGGGTGTCGGTGTGATAGAGACTCTGATTTTGCTCGCTACAGATGGGTTTTGGTCAGCATTGGCTGCAATGGGCTTTGCTTTGTTATTCAACGTGCCACGCCGTTCGCTTATCTATTGTATGATTGGCGGCGCAATTGGGCATGCCTTGCGAACTGGGTTGATGGTTCAATTTGGCATTGGCATTGAATTAGCCACTTTAGTGGGTGCAACGGCTGTTGGGTTTTGGGCAAAATGGTGTGCCGAACACTTAGAAATGCCGAGTATGATTTTTGCCATTAGTGCTGTTATCCCCATGGTGCCGGGTGTTTTTGCATACCAAACAATGATTGGTATTCTACAAATTACGACTGTCAGCCCTGATGAAGCTAGCACTGTCCTGATTGATTCATCTATCACTGCTATTAAAACAGGCTTGATACTAGCAGCCTTAGCAGGTGGTATTGTCGCACCATCGCTTATTTTCCAACGTCGTCAGCCTGTGGTTTAACAAACAGGCATTGAATTTTCAGTTTCAATTGGAGTATGTTTGATATGGTCGCAGAAACAAAGCAACCCCTGCCGTTACCACCCGGTTTTCAAGGATTACCGTTCATTGGTATGCCACCGCTTGTTCTCAGTAAAAAGTATTTACAACGGCAATACAGAAAACATGGTTCTATTTTCAAAACACGGGTTTTAGGACGTAATGTGGTCATTTTTGTAGGTCCAGAAGCCAATCGCTTTGTCTTGCAATCAGGCATGAAAAACTTCGTTTGGCGTGATGGTTGGCCGCCGAACTTTGTAGAATTATTAGGTGAGTCATTATTTGTACAAGATGGGGAAGATCATCGTAAAAAACGTCGTCTCGTGACCCCTGCTTTTCATCGACAAGCCTTGCATAATTACTTATCGACAATGGAAAATATCACACAGCGCTTCATCCAAAAATTGGAAACAGAAGGGCAGTTCAAATTTCTGGAGCAAAATAAGCAATTTACCTTTGAGGTTGCCTCTACTTTGCTGATGGGTAGCGCACCGGGAGAAGAAACAGAGCGTTTGAGCAAGCTATTTGTGACACTCACCGAAGGCTTCCTCACAATTCCTGTACGCTGGTCATGGACTCCCTACGGCAAAGCCCTAGCAGCCCGTCAAGAAATTTTAGCCTATATTGATGAAGCGATTGATCGTCGGCGTAAAAATCCAACCAATGATGCCCTAGGATTACTCGTCCAAACCTATGATGAAGATGGTAACACGCTCACGAATGAAGAACTTCAAGCACAGACGTTGTTATTACTGTTTGCAGGTCATGAAACTAGTGCCTCCATGTTAACATCACTGGCGATGATTTTGCCGAAAAATCCTGATATTTGGGACAAATTACGCGCTGAACAAGCCTCACTCAATATTGGTGAGCATCTGACAATGGATGACATCAAGCAAATGACCTACCTTGACCAAGTGCTACGTGAAACCGAGCGTATGTTCCCGCCTGTACCAGCAGGTTTTCGGGGGGTTGTCGATGAATTTGAATTCAATGGTTATCGTGTGCCGAAAGGCTGGACAGCCCTCTATATGATTACAGGTGGCGCACATTATGATCCTGATGTTTACAAAAACCCCGAAACCTTTGATCCTGATCGTTTTAGCCCAGAACGTAATGAAAGTGGTGTACCATTTAGTTTGGTTGGGTTCGGTGGTGGCTCACGGATTTGTGTGGGCTTTGCATTTGCACAACTCGAAATGAAAGTGTTGATGTCGTACTTGTTACGCTACTATACATGGGAACTTGAAGAAAATCAGAATTTAAGAACCATGTATTTCCCCACTTTATTACCACTTGGGGGTATGAAAGTCCGTTTCCGCCGTTTGAATCCCTAAAATAAGGGAATGGGTTACTCACAAAATTAGGAGTAACCCACGAAAATTCTACATTACATGCCCATGCGCTTGTGGGTGTAAGCGATTTTTTCTAATGAAACAACAAAAGCTGCGGTACGATAATCTTCAATGCCATGCCGTAACATCGCATCTTTGATTTCTGCATATCCATCGCGCATCGTATCGTCCAGCCCACTACGTACCATACTCAATTCATCACCGCCACGCAAAATATCAGCACGGAGATTGGCAGGCACTTTCTTGCCTGTCATCACCTCCATTGCTTGAATTGTTGCATCAGCGCGATATTCATCAAGGCGACGTTGCAAGCGCCCAAAGCGAATATGCGATAAGTTTTTAATCCATTCAAAATAAGAAACAGTCACACCCCCTGCATTGACATAGAAATCAGGCAAGATGAGTGCGCCTTTTTCACGTAGAATATCATCAGCATTAGATGTGACAGGACCATTAGCTGCTTCAACGATTAATTTTGCTTGAATATTTGGGGCGTTCACGCGCGTAATTTGCGATTCAAGCGCAGCAGGAATCAAAATATCACAGGGCAATTCGAGGCAGGTGTTGCCATCTGCAACATATGTCCCATGTGGATAATCTTTAAGACCGCCATTAGCGACCATCCATGCTTTCAAGTCTTCAATATTGATGCCGTTATCATCAATAATTGCTCCGTCATATTCAATCACTGCGATAATGATTGCGCCATCTTCTTCTTGTAGGAATTTTGCAGCGTGATAACCTACATTACCTAAGCCTTGCACGACACAGCGTTTACCATCAATCGACCCTGTAATATCAATGCGTGCCATATCATCAGGATGACGGAAAAATTCACGAATGACGTATTGCACACCGCGTCCTGTGGCTTCTGTACGTCCACGAATACCGCCTGTTGCGACAGGTTTACCTGTAACTGCACCTAGATAATTGATGTCATCAGGGCGGACTTGGCGATAGGTATCTGCAATCCATGCCATTTCGCGTTCGCCTGTTCCCATATCAGGTGCAGGGACATTGCCACCGGGGCTAATATAGCCTTTGTTGATGAGTTCGCGTGCAAAACGGCGTGTGATACGTTCTAATTCTTCTTCGGAATAATCACGCGGATTAATTTTTAAGCCACCTTTTGAGCCACCAAATGGCACATTAACGAGGGCGCATTTGTAAGTCATGAGCGAGGCTAAGGCTTCAACTTCATCATTGGTGACATGGGTTGCATAACGGATACCGCCTTTAACAGGCAGGCGATGATCGCTATGGGTTGCGCGATATCCTGTAAATACTTTAAATGAACCATCGTCTAATTGTGCAGGAAAAGTTACTTTAATAATACTATTACAGGCTTTAATTTCTTCTTGCATTCCCTTATCAACGCCAATGTAGGTCATCGCACGGTTGACCATGCGGTCTACATTTTCACGGAAGGAAATTTCGGCAGGGACAATTGTCTGAACCATACAAGGAAATCCTTTAATTATTTGGTTATTTCATCTAGTTTATCACAAGTTTATTTTTTGAGGGGTTACGATCTCACTTGTTTAGCGATTGCTATAACGTCTGTATGAATGATCGCATCTTATCCAATTCATCATGATTAGTAACGAGAGGGCTTATCTCGGAATTGAGGTGATTCTAAATAATTCTCAAGAAACGATAAAGTTCGGTTAATCGCAATTTTGCTGACAAGCATTTTATCAGGATGTTGCTCTGTACTAAAAATCTGATGATCGCCACCTTTAATCACCATGACTTGATGTTGATCTTTGAGAGATGTTTCCATAAATTCTTGTTTTAGTGCTGCAATAACAGGGGGTTTTGTATACGGTTCTTCACTGCCATAAACTGCAAGAATCGGTGTGTTACATTGTGCGAATTGCCCACGAAATTGTTGTGGAAATCCTGAATATGAAACGGCTGCTTCTAAATCATCCCGTTTTATGGCTGCTTCAAATGCTAATGATCCACCCATACCCATACCAATTGCAGCCACGCTCGTATTAATCCGATGATGGGATTCGAGTACGCTCAAGGTTGCATTCACCGCTTCATAGCGTGTGTGCTTAGTTTCTTCCAATAAACGCATCGCTTGTTGTGGTGTATTTGCTGTGCGTCCAGCGAATAAATCAGGCTCGATGACATAATAGCCCATCTGCGCGAAGAAATTCGCTAGCATCCGACTCACATGATCCATTCCCCACCAATCATGCAACAAACAAATGCCTGAAAACCGATGCCCAATACGAGGGTGCGCCCAATAAGCAGGCACTTTTTTCCCATTATCCATAATAATATTGATGTGTCCGCTATCAATTGCAAATTCTAAACGATTAGAATCGTGGAGGGGCATGGCTATTTTCCCATATAAATATGCTTAATTGTCATTATAACCCAACTGCTAAAAGGTGGCAGCACGAAAATCAAAGAGATCGCACGAGAGTTACCGTTTGATAGGCAGTGGTTTCTAAATTTGCATCAAAAATTTTAGCGACATTTTCATCAACCGCCATCGTTAACGTACGATAGCCTGTTTTATATGTCCAATCCCGAATAGCACCGATTAAATTAGCTGTGAGGGCTTTCGGTGTCCAACAAAATATTTCTGCATTACGCGGATTGTATAATTGTTCTTGCACCACGATAAAAGCATCTTGTCCGCCAGCATTAAATTGCAGACGGTGAATACGATGTGCTTGGAGTTCAGGGACAGCGTGCCATAATTGCGCCCATAGTACCTCCCAATGATAGCGTGCGCTCTCCATGCGCCCTAAAGGCATTTGCCAGCCATTAATCTGGTTTGCATCAGTATTATGATGCTCTGTCACTTTATAAAATCCGACAGATGCCCCCTGCGCACGCACATGAACCCGTTGTACTTGTATCAAATTATTAAATTCAAAGCCCCGATAAAACGCTAATTTCGGGGCATCATATAAGGCACTTGATACTGAAATTTTCCCAATTTTTTGCGCTTCTCGTATGAGTTGCATCAATAAAGCGGTTCGTATGTCATCGGATGTCCCGATTAAGGCATTAATGTGTAAATGTTTGCCATAGGGAGCAGCCTCTTGGCTGATTGTTGCTTCGGCATAGCCTGTAATGCTTTTTTGATCGTGATGCACCAGTGCCAAGCCTTTACCACTGGCAAGGTGGCTTAACCATAATGCGCCTGTTTCAACACTCATCCATGCACCACCGTGCAACCAACGGTCATAGATGCTCAAATCGTCATAGGTGACATCTTCCACCTGACCATCTGCCGTCATACGTTGCCAACGATCAATCGATGCTATAAATAGATGGCAGATAGCCCGCGTATCATCTAATATTGCTTGCCGAACTGCCATTATGAGACTCCAAACATGGTTTCCAATGCGGACGGTAATAAATCGCGCCAACTTGTATAATTATGACCCCCTGAATGCTCGACATAGGTCACATCATAGTCTTTTCGCTGTAGGCGTTCCAACATATCAACATTTACAGGGTGCAGCCAATCATAAATACCACAATCTTGCCATATCTTAATTGGCGCAGGGGGCAGCAGATCAACCATTAGATGAATTAATGCCTCGCGTCCATCTTGATAAGTAAAAAATGCACCTGCCTGTGAAATCACTTTGCCGAATATATCAGGCATCCGTAACCCAATATACAATGCCATCAAGCCACCCATTGACGCGCCCAAAATTCCATATGCACCGTGCGCATCTTTTGTATCAATCAAATTGAGATGCTTTTTTGCCAGTGGTAGCAATGACCAATCAAGCATCATTGGAATGGACTCATTTTGATTATATTCTGCCATACGATAAGCACCTGCATTATCAATCATCGCAAGGGCAATCGGTTCAATTTTACCGTCCGCGATGAGATTATCGACAATTTGTACAATTTTGCCACGTTCATAATAATCTTTGCCATCCAGCACAACCAGTAATGGAACAGGCTCAGTAGCGGCTGGTGTATATAACCAGACATCACGGCTTATACCCGCACCTATGATACCGAGATCAAGTGCGTGCTTCGTGACCGTTCCTTTGTCAATGCCTTTACGCTTTTTGATGAGCGGTGTATGGATACGGTCTGGCATCGAAAAATAATGATTATCATGCCCAACACCTGTATCTGTTGTTTTAGAATTATAAGGATCAACAACGATACTCTTTGGCTTATTCTTTTTCTTAGCAAAATTATATTCAATATAGGCATCAGATGGCAATTTAATGGTGTGTACCCATAACTTTGTAGCAACTTTTTCGAGTTCAACAGGTCGAAAATTGTTCGTTTCCAGATGCAAATAAGGCGCTTTTTTACCATCCCAAACAAATGTGACGGTATCGCCATCAATCAAAGGATTGCCTTCTGCTTTGACACGCGCACGTAAATTTGACATACACTTACTTCCTTGATTTCCGAATGTATTATCTTATCATTCTAACAGCCAAGCGCAATTTGCTGTAGGTAGCAGCCTGATTTTGGGATGCTTCTATGGTGAATACGAGACAATCCGCTAAAATGGCTTTACTAATTTTCATTAAGTGAGGCAATTATGTTATTAGCAATTGATATTGGTAACACCAATGTTCATTTAGGCTTATGGAATGGGGATGGCTGGCGCTTATCATGGCGTGCTAGAACTGTTGAAAATAAAATGCCTGATGAATATGCCGTACTGGTACGTAATTTTCTTGCGACGGCTGATGTTGATTATAGTGCAATCACAGGGGTAATTATTAGTAGTGTTGTGCCACCGCTCACACTCGCTTTTGCTGAACTCAGCCAGCGTTACCTCAATTTAGCCCCCTTGATTGTTCGTCATGATACCGATACAGGGGTTGTAATTGATATTGACCAACCTGAGCAAGCAGGGGCAGACCGCATTGTCAATGCAGCAGGGGTGGTGGCATATCATAGCTATCCAGCGATTGTGATTGATTTTGGGACAGCCACAACTTTTGATGTTATTTCAGCAGATGGGGCATTGATTGGCGTTGCCATTGCACCGGGGGTGGGTGTCGCACATGATGCGCTTGTGAGCCGTGCTGCGCGTTTGCATAAAGTTGATTTAGTACCGCCACCAAGCCCCATTGGGAGAAATACAATTCATGCCTTGCAGTCAGGTATTTTTTGGGGGTATGTCGGCTTAGTTGAAGGGCTAGTGCAGCGCATTAAAGCTGATATGCTTGATGAGCATGTGACGGTCTATGCCACAGGTGGATTAGCGGTCTTGTTCAATGAGCATACCACAGTCATTGACGAGATTATTCCTGAATTAACGCTCAATGGCTTACATGCAATTTATGAGCGTAACCGTCAAACATAAGTGATGATGCTATATAGCAGAGACTGCTTCAGAGTTTTCTGATTGCACCAAATGCTCACCAATATGATAAATAGGCTTGTTTTGGGATTCGTGATAAGTACGCATGACCATATCAGCAACCAAACCTGTTGTGACCATTTGGACACCTAAAACAATCATCAGAACGCCGAGCATCAATAAGGGGCGATTGCCAATATCTTGTAAGAGAATCAAGCGAACAAACCCTAAATACGCCATGATAACTGAGCCAAGTCCACCAATAACGAAGCCAATGCCACCAAAAACATAAAGTGGGCGATTGAAATAACTCAAATAAAAGCTGACAGCAATCAAATCAAGAAATACTTTAAATGTGCGGTTAATACCGTATTTGCTAGACCCATGAATACGCGGACGATCATTCACAGGGACTTCGGTCACTTTAACACCTAATTGACTGGCTAAAGCAGGGATAAAGCGATGTAATTCGCCATATAAATGTACATTCTTGGCAACAAAGCGATCATAGGCTTTGAGTGTACAACCATAATCGTGCAAGCTAACCCCTGTCGTGCGTGAAATCAGACGATTGGCTGTGATACTTGGTAAGCGCCGTGATAAAAAGGGTTCTTTGCGGTCAACACGCCAGCCACTAACAATATCAAAGCCTTCGGCGCGTTTATCGAGTAATTTTTGGATGTCACGCGGATCATTTTGTAAATCAGCATCTATGGTGATGACCGTTTTCCCGCGTGATGCTTCAAAGCCTGCTGCCATCCCTGCGGTTTGTCCAAAGTTGCGCCGAAAGCTAATAATTTGCCACCGCGCATCTTTTTCATGAATGGCTTTCAAGCGTTCAAAGCTGCTATCTTTACTGCCATCATCAATGACAATAACTTCATAAGTCAAGCCGATTTCATTGAGTGCAGCACTGAGTTCATCATATAAGGGCGGAATATTATCTTCTTCGTTATAAAGTGGAATGACCACTGAAATATCGAGTAAATCTGTCATACAATCACCTATTGATTGATCTTGTTTTAATTGCTAATCGCGTTTAAATCGTCGAACTATTAAGTATAGCAGCAGGTATAGTTCAGGCACGCATTATATAGATGCGCATCAAAATTGTAAGTTGTAATATGGTCTATGATAACGCAGTTAAATAAAAAGACCCCACAATGTTGTGAGGTCTTTTTTGCTCCGCCACTTGGATTTGAACCAAGAACCCTTCGGTTAACAGCCGAATGCTCTGCCGTTGAGCTATGGCGGAATATGATGTTGCGAATAATAGCAAAGCGCGTTTCTATTGTCAAGAACAAATTAGGGCAATTATCGCCTTTTCTGAACCAATTTAAGGTATGATTACGTGTGTCATCACATAAAAGGATAGAGTTGTTTATGGTAATGAGTTCTCATCTATTAGTTGTAAGACCCATTCAAAATAAATCAGATTTTAACGACTTTTTTCGTTTTCCTTGGACTTTATATAAAAATGATCCGCATTGGGTACCAATGTTACTATCAATGCGACGTGATTTGCTAGATAAGAAGAAAAATCCTGCATGGGACTACATGGAAGGTGAGTATTTTGGCGCATGGCGTGGCGATCAGATAGTTGGCACAATTGCAGCCGTCATCAACCACCGCCATAACCAAACGTGGGATGAGCGTGTGGGCTGGTTTGGGATGTTTGAATGCTACGACGATCAAGAGGCTGCCAGTGCCTTATTATCACTCGCTGAAAATTGGGTGCAATCGCGCGGATACGATACCATTCGAGGTCCTCAGAGCTTTACGACACATCAAGAAACAGGTTTATTAGTCGATGGCTTTGAACACCCTGTTATCGAGATGCCTTATAATCCGCCGTATTATCAACGCTTACTAGAAACAGCAGGTTATGCAAAACGGATGGATATTGTCAGCATGTATTTGCATCGTGATATGGAAGCAACTACAGGAACACGCACGCGCTTGAGAAAACTCGCTGAGTTTTCCCGTAAGCGCTATAACGTTACGATTCGCCAGTTTGATAGCAAACGCAAACAAGAAGAATTTCGTTTATTCCGCCAACTTTACAACGAGGCATGGGATAAAAATTGGGGATTTGTGCCGATGACCGAGCGCGAACTCGAAGATTTAGTGGCTAATTTGGGGATGCTCGTTGAACCTGAAATGGCATTCTTTGCGGAAGTGGATGGTGAACCTGCTGGTTTTTCGTTGGCAGTGCCTGATTTCAATGAAATGCTCAAAAAAGCATATCCACGTCCTAATATGCCAGAATTGTTGACATTATTACAAGTTGGCTGGCAATGGAAAATAGCTAAAACAACACGCGGTACACGCTTGCCTTTAATGGGCGTTAAAGAAGAATTTCGCAATATGGGCATTCATACGGCATTGCTCAGTGCAACCTATGATAACCTTCCTGAACAATACACGCACATGGATTGTGGCTGGATACTCGAAACCAATCCATTGGTAAAGATGAGCCTTAAACTTGGCGCAAAAGCCTACAAAACCCATCGCTACTATCAAAAATCATGGGATATATAACATCCCTCTAGTTTATGAATATAGGGCATTCTGGATGCGATGCCCTATATCAACTTCGCATAATTTACTCCCCAACAGCATTGATGACTGTTTGCAGCGCATCATCTGCTGATTGCTCAAGTGTGAGGATGCTTGCAAATTGAATTTGAATTTCACGCCCTAATACGCCAATTTCACTATCTGCTATGGGCAGAGAGCTGTTCTCGATCATTTCTAAATAAAAATTGCTATCAGCAACATTGCCCAGTGCATTAGGCATGGCACGCTCACGCGATGGTAACATATCGACTGCGTCAGCAGCCAATGCTTGGCGCTCAATATTGAATAACCAGTTTAAATAGTCTAATGCTAAGGCTTGTTCGCGCTCATCAGCCGTTACCATCACCCACATCCAACCATTTAAGAAACTGGTAACAGCCCCTGTTTCGGTGGGTATCGGTGCGATTGCTAAATCGGGATTATCGTCAATCAGTGCTAAATAGCGTGTTGAGGAGAAAATAGCAGCGTTAATATCCCCATTGATAAAATCAATGAGATAATTACTTGGTGATGTGTAATTTAAGATACTGGCGGTTAAAATTTCATTATCAACACTGGTTTGATAATAATCGAAGAGTGCTTGTAAGCCTTCTTGACTGAAAGTTAATTGATTGCTGAAAACGGGCATACCGCCACTTTCCATATATTGGAGCGCGAGTACATCGTTAAGGCTATTAATACGTCCAGCAGGGAAAACAATCGTTTCACCCCGTTCAAGGACGGCATCATATGTCCATTCATCATAATTAACATCTGCAATTGGGCGATAAACAACATGCTGGAAGTCTAGCAAATACGGGATACCATAAAGCTCGTCTTCAACTTGCCCTAATGTCAGTGCATTATTGAGATCACCTTGGATGGATGATGGAAAGCCTTCTAGTGATTGCAAGTATCCATTACTTTGTGCTAATAATAAATCTTGACGACGTACTAATGTCAAGGTCGGTAATGCGCCACGCGCTGCATTGGTTGCCGAACGTAATGTAGACATAATACCACCCGGTTGAGCAACTGCTTTCAGGCGATGTTCAAATGCGACATTTGGAAATTGGGCAGCAAACGCATCAGCTTGTTCAATCAAAATGGGATTAATGCTCGCATCATCAACCCGCGCAAAAGTATCAGGCCACCAGATAGTAAGTGTGATGGATGGTTCAACGGTTTCTGTTGCTTCAGGGCTATCTTGTGCGATCACTAATCCTTGGGATAAGATCATCATCAATAATGAACAAGCTATCAATACGCGCATAGAATAATACTCCACTCGTTGGTTATTATGCACTTGATTGTAACTTAACAGTGTTGTTTAAGGGCAGGGTCAGCCTCAGTCGTTGATAATCGTATAGATGTGGTGCAGCATATCCAATGTTGCAAGATTGCGAACAACGTATCCATATTGTAAATTTTGAGAGGTAAAGGTGGCTGCGCCTGTGATACCAGCAGGTGAAGATGATAAGTGAATGTCATCGCTTGTGAGTCCATAATTGGGTAATCCAACCGTATAGTCATACAGGTCAATTATCGGAAGTGCTTTGTCATCAGCTAATTGTAATAAGGCGCGATTAAAACGCTCAACTTGCATCACCGCATCAGGGCGGTAGGGGATGGTTGATAAGATAGGAATAATGCCTAATTCTTCGCTATACGTGATGATCGTTTCCATATCAGCAACAAAATCATCAACTTGCCGATACCCGACATCGTTTGTACCGAATAAGATGAGCGCAACGGACGGACGCACCAAGCGATATTCGCATAGCAAGGGTATTTCTTGCGGATTACAAAATGTAGGATTGCTCATAGTCGGGTTGAGGACTTGGCGTGTTGACCAGCCTTCACGGGCTGCTAGCGATTCATTGATGAATGAATTGCCAATCCGTGCATTACGCGCACTATAGAGATCAATCACAGCTTGCAGATAATCATATATGCCTAAATCATAGCGCCCGACACCCAATGGATACATAAAATTCTGTGATACCGTTAAACTGTCACCCACTTTGGAGAAAGCATCCACACGATTACCAAAGCGCTGACCACGTATATAAATCTCACGGATATGAGCGCTAATATCATCAGTTAGTGTGATAGGTTGCGGCGTTGCAGTCGGGGAGGTGGTTTCATTGGTTGCAATTGGGAGTGCATCTTGGCTTAAATCTTGTCCCAATATCCTATCACTACTCAATAAGAAGCAAACTATGAGTATCATCAGACGATATTTATTCATCTTGTAAAACCTGTAAAATCTCATCCAACACAATTAAACCTGTTAAATTGTGCAAACCATGCCCTGTTTCAAATCCAGCCTCTAAGCGCCAATCATGCTCATAGAAAAAACTCAGATGAATATTATCACGCCCCAATCCATTATCAGATAAGGTACTCGCAACAAGGTCAAAATCCCATAATGGCACATCATATTCTGTTGCAATATCGCGGATAATGGTATTGATAGCGTTGTCCTCACCATCGAAACGATCTGCTTTTGTACCCAATATTGGAATAACACCATTTTCGATACTATAGCTTACAATTTGTTGATAGTACTGGCGCGATAAATCGGCTTGTGCGTTATCATTTGTTCCCAAACGCACAATCATTATGCTAGGATTATACAGCCGAAATTCACATGCTAATAAATGCTCACCAGCCTCACAAATGCTCGGACTCCACATGGGGTCAAAGACCGACCATGTATGCAAGCCTCGTATCACAGCGACACTATCATGGGAAAATGACCCTGCATAATAATCAATGGTACGTTGCAAGTAGGCGTAATTTGCTAAGTTATAATCATCGTCATCAAAGCGATAGAAAAAATGAGGGGGTTCAATCGTACTATCACCAATGCGTGTAAAGGCATGTGGATTACGCCCTAAGCGTTGCCCTTCGGCATAGATGGCTTGTATATTTGTGACGACATTATCTGATAAATTGATGAAGGCGCTGTAATTGAGTGCATTGATTGTATTGGCTTGTCTTATGGGTTGGTCTGTCAAAATAATTTGTTGAGCGAGTGCGCCCCGTTCACTTAAATCTACTGTGGGCGATGGCGTGAGTGTCGGCAATGTAATCGGAATGAGTAGCCGTTGATTAGGAACAATCACTTGTGAGCGTGTTAAATTATTTTCGCGCAAAATAGCATCGACAGTGATCCCGTATTGAGTTGCAATGACGGTCAATGATTCGCCTTGATTAACAACATGCTCTAACGTGCTACTACGAAGTTGGTTATTACTGGTTGGAACGGGTGTATTGGTCAATGTGGGCTGTAATGTCGGGATTGTGCCGATGAATGGCGTTGACGTTGGTATGATCGTCGGTGAGGGTGTGACTGTCAATGAGCGCGTTGCCAATTGACGAATAATTTGAGTCGATGTTTGTGTGATGATGACCGATGAAATCAGAGGCGCAGATGAGTCTACTGTGCCACATGCCGATAAAATCAGCATCGACAATATGATCCATCCGCATATGATAACTTTTGTGATTGGGTTCATCATCTTTCACTATGACCTAGCAATACTGTGTCGATTACTTTAAACCCAATCGCCTTGAGGTAATTTTTCACCTGCACGAATTGGCACAGATAAGCGATTTTCCGCAGGCGTAATCGGGCATGACCAATGATCGCCATAGGCACAATAGGGATTATAGGCTTGATTAAAATCAATGCGAAACGTGTTGCCTTCTAGTTGCACAGGTTCGAGGTAACGTCCAGCAGGGTAGGTTTCATCTCCTGCGAGGGTATCGACAAATGGCAAAAAGAAATGCTCAGGTGGCATCTTATAGATGGTCAAGCGTGCTTCATCGCCACCAATCTTGAATGTGAATTCACCCCAGCGCAAATACCAACGAGTTTCGCCTGTGGTAGTCTGAACTTGTACATTTTCGGGTTTTTCAAATGGTGTGACATCCACCACCATATTG
>JBAUIA010000313.1:0-4344 GCA_049680565.1 Phototrophicaceae bacterium | reverse complement strand
GGCACGCCGTTTATGTTATGGTAATCGTGGTGTTTTACAAAAAAGGACAGGAGGAACAATTAGGTGCTTTGGGATTGTTGCTCAATCTCGTTGTTTACTGGAACACCTATTATCTCAACTTGGAGAGCACGCAAAAGTGGGGGCTAGGGTACAATTGACTTTCAATCATGTTACATAATAGCGCAACATAATATAAGCGCATAACTGGAATTATGTGGTGCTAAACGGTGTTTTGAGGTATCCTTATCAGCATATTTGACTCTCTAATGGGTCTTTTTAGCGCAACATAATATTTTTGAGGGCTTCCAATGAACCATTTATTGCCGCAATCCATTCAACAATGGTTGACCGATATCAACAAAGATGGCAAGAGCATCCACACTCTTCAAGCGTATAAACGAGGTGTTCGACATTTTCTCGACTGGTATGAAAGTGTATATGAAGCGGAGTTCCTAGCAAATTCTGTGATGGCACGTGACATTCGTGATTGGCAAGCGCACCAGCAACAAATTGAACAAAGTGCCCCTGCCACCGTTAATCAACGCTTAAGCGCCGTCAAACGATTTTTCAAGTGGGCGCAACTACAAGAAATTATTACAGTTAGTCCAGCAGAGAGTACCAAAGCGATTCGTATTGATCAGCACGAGATCAAGAGTCTTGAATCAAAAGTATTTCGTCGTTTATTGAGGGCAGCGAAACACAATCGTCGGGATTTTGCTATTTTAGAGGTTTTAGGTGGGACAGGTATCCGTGTCAGTGAACTGCTGGATTTGAGAATCGGCGATGTGGAGATTAATCCCCGTTCTGGTATGTTGATCGTTCGGTATGGCAAGGGAGGTGGGTATCGTGAAATTCCTCTGACACAAGATGTTCGCCAAGCCATTCAGGATTACCTTGAACAAGATCACCCACATCCTAAAGATGCCCAACAATCACTCTGGTGGGGGCGAGATGCTGCGCTTGAACATCGTAGTAGTGTTACCCGACTGCTTGAAAAATATGCTATTCATACGGGCGTTGAGAAGGTGACACCTCATATGTTACGTCATACTTTTGCGACACGCTACCTCAAAGCAAATCCAGATGATCTGCGTGGTTTAGCGCGATTGTTGGGGCATAGTGATTTGAACACCGTCATGATTTATACGAAACCAACACTGGCTGACCTCAATAAGCGCTTAGAGCGCATGGAAGTTCATCGGGATCTCGATGATGAATAATAACGAAAACAATAGGCAGCAATATGTATATCAATTTCGGGTCTTCGTGCAAAAGGTGAGTCCCGTGATCTGGCGACGACTGATTTTACGGGGTGATCAGACATTGTCGGTATTTCATGAGACTCTACAAATTATTTTCGGTTGGAGTGATGAATTTTTACATCGATTTCAGATTCGTGGACGAACTTATGCTGTCCCACGTTTATGGGGTATTGAGTACACCAAGTCGGCTGAAAAAGTCACACTGCAGTCTTTGAATTTACATTTGAGAGAACGATTCCTCTACGAGTACAATTTCTTAGATTGGTGGCGTGTTGAAATACGGCTCGAAAAAATATTAGCAATTGATGATGCACAATACTATCCATACTGTATCAATGGAAGTCAAGCTGGTCCGCTCGAAGATTGTGGCGGACCCAATGCTTATCTTCGCTTACGAACGACAAGCTACGACCCTTTGTCTCTTATTCTGCGCTTTCAGGAAATGGCAGATGAATATCAGGATGACCGTGAGTATGGGCGCTGGATACGAGAAACATTTCCGAATCTCGGCTATTGGCTCAAGGTCCATCATTTTGATCGCGATGATGCTAATCAGCAATTACAACAATTATCAATCACAGGAGTAGAGCATGAAAATCATGATGCAAGTGACAGTTATCCACGAGGATGAAACAACGACAACTACCATCACTGATTTTCAACGTGAGCAACTTCAAGCAGATACACTTGGTCTGACACTATCTGAGGCTAAAGATGTCCTCAAACAGCTACAACAGATTCTCGTGTCTCACCAAATTAATTACCATAATCAACAGCACCGCTCTTGCCCAGATTGTCATCAAATGCGTGCTAAAAAAGACAGCAAGTATCTAAGTTACCGTACCTTATTTGGTAAGATTGAACTTGAAAGTCCACGCTACTATACTTGTGCATGTGAAGTACGTGAGAAGAAAAGTGTGAGTCCGCTTTCTCAGGTCTTAACTCAACGATCCTCACCAGAATTGCTTTATCTTCAAACCAAGTGGGCATCCTTAATGTCATATGGGATGACCACAAATTTATTGAATGATGTGTTACCTATCGATGTCTGTGATTCTTCGGTACGACATCAAGTTCAAACTGTGGCTCAACGAAGCGAGGATGAGTTGGGTCCTGAGCAGGTGATGTTTATTGAGGGTTCTCCTCATCAATGGGAACAACTTCCTGACCCTAATTCTCGCCTCTTCGTTGGAATTGATGGTGGATATATCCATGCCCGAGAGGGAGAAAATCGTCAAGCAGGGTGGTTTGAAGCTATTGTCGGCAAGAGCATGTCAGAAGACACTGCTAGCAAATCCTTTGGGTTTGTAACAAGCTATGATGATAAACCCAAGCGACGAGTCTATGAAATGCTTCAATCACAAGGCTTCCAACTCAATCAGAACATCACATTTCTTTCTGATGGCGGGGATACAGTACGCGATTTACAACACTATTTGAGTCCACAATCAGAACATATTCTCGACTGGTTTCATATCACAATGCGGATTACCGTCATGAGGAACATGGTAAAATCACTCCCCGAACTCGTGGAAGAGGGTCTTACAACTGAACAAGCCGACCGCTATCTTGAGAGCGCCAAGTGGTATCTCTGGCATGGCAATGTGTATCTCGCACTACAAAAGCTTGATGATCTCGAGGATGACTTGCTCTGGTTCTCTGATGTCAATGATCCTTGGCAAAAACTGCACCAAAAAGTCGAAGACTTTATCACTTACATTAAAAACAATGAAGACCATATTCCCAATTACGGTGAACGATATACTTACAATGAACTGATATCGACAGCCTTTGTTGAATCGGCTGTTAACCAGATCATCAGTAAACGCTTTGTCAAAAAGCAACAGATGCGATGGACGAAACGCGGTGCTCACTTGTTGTTACAAATGCGAACGAAGGTTTTGGACGACGATTTACAGGAGCTTTTCCAACAGTGGTATCCGAATATGGAGTTTGATAATGTTGAAATTGATCTCGATCAGGTGGCTTAGCCCCCACTTTTGCGTGCTCTCCCATTAGGAATATGTATGCGATAAAACCAACGACACTGAATTTTTGAAATCTGGAAGTTTTTTGAATCGCATGTTTTGAATTCACATCACAGACTTCACCAGGGCAGTATTGCGCTTTTTCTTTATAAACTATGGAATAGATTTTGCACCCTATACAAATGCCAAATGCTGATTCAAAGAATAGGAATATAAGACAAACATAACACAGCAGGGTGGTTATAATGCTATCTACGTTCAATAGCCCAATAAGGACGAACATGGTAGCAGACAGAATGATGCCAATGATCCATGCGAATTTCTTTTGCTGCGCTCCAATATATTCGGGAACTTGATTCCGAACAATCATACGGCCAATGATTAATGTAGGTGAAAATTTAGGACTCACAAAGACGCGGATTATAAAATCCGAAAGGAATATCACTATAGCGTACTTAAGCACCAGATAATTATCTTCAAAGATGACAATCATGATTGAGGTGAATATCATCAAGAAAAGTATGCCTGCCGTTGCGCGTATTTCGCGTTCATTTAACACAGGGATGTTATAGCCTTCTACATCTTCTCCAAATTGCAGTGTTTTGTTCAGTTTTTTCATTTCAATGCTCCAATTTCTACGTTTCAAGCATCTTCCGAAGTCGTGTAAGTCTTCAAAGTTTTTCGACAAAAATAGATAGTGAAAAGGGAGAGAAGTTCCCCCTGCCCACTTTTTACAATTTCATTTCACATCAGGCTTTTGTTTGAGTGCGGGGCCATTGCCATGCATAACGGATAATCAGCAAAAGAAGAATGACTTCTACCGCAGCGCCAAAGATCATGTGAGGCCAGGCTTCTCCCACCAAATTAAATAGCATATATGGAATCAGTAGTGTAGCCACAATTATGTTTGTCCAACGATTGACTTTAGCCGGCAGGGCAACAGAGAGGAAAATCATCAGTGTCGGAATTGCCACCAGGACGAGCACTATCAAGAGAAATTCTTGCGTGATATCAAATTCAAACACTTTCCCTTGCAGAATATCGTCTATCTTCTTCGGCATATATAAGCCGAAAAAATCAACATAGACATAGAG
>JBAUIA010000312.1:0-55294 GCA_049680565.1 Phototrophicaceae bacterium | reverse complement strand
TGCGGGTTTATTAAATGGGATATGAATCGTCATAATGAGATACTCACTTATTATTTGAATGTATAGAATAAAAGTATCATATACGCTAAACATCATATAGATCTAACGAATACCAATTAGAATCGTTTATTGATGATGTTATTAGTTGCTAATTACACAAACCATTTATGATACCAAAGTTGAACATTTTTCGTACGAAAACCACAATTTTGATATAAGCGGTTTGCACCCACGTTGCGGGCTTGTGTCACAACTTGTACGATTTGCATACTTTCTTGTTGAAAATAGGATAAGGCTTGTTGTACAAGATGTGTGCCTAATTGTTTACCGCGTGCTTGTTCAGCAACACTGACTAAACTAATCACCCCTGTACTAGAAACTTTATCAAGTATGCAGGTGATAAAGCCTTGTGGTGTATTATCTTTACGAAAAATGATTACCTTGTCAGCAAAATTATCTTCTATGCTACGCATCAGCCATAAACGATAAAGCTCATTTGCTTGTTCATACGTAAAATACTTATCATAATAAAATCGGCTATTGCTGAATGTATCGCTAGCAATGACTAATAAATGAGGTAAATCATCAGAGCAAGCACTATCGATAGTGTAATCAAAGTCATTAGGCAAAGCGTTTGCTTGATGATTTTTTGCAACATTTAATTCATAAGTTAATCGTACATCCACTTGCCGATAATTATAATCTTCTGCAATCAGCACAGTTTCAGCATGATTGGAGTCTGCTAAGAAATATAGACAATCAATCCTATGGTCATGACACCATAAATCAACATGATTGGCTTGCTCAATCGTTAATGTAGCGGATTTAACTCGTGCAATACGTTGTCCAAAGAAATGCGTATCCCATTCTAGCAATGTACATAAGTCAGATTCAGCCATCAATCACCTTTATAGGATATTTCTTCATAAATGGTATACGCAGGTTTATCCATTAAACGAAAGTGCATCCGCGCTAGATATTCGCCAATGATACCAATTGTAAACATCTGAGTACCAGAAAATATAGCAATCATAGAGGCTAGAAATGTGAATCCTTGTACACCATTTTGATTTAAAATAAGTAAGCGTATCGGGAAAACATAGATAAATAAAATAATGCCAAAAATAGTCAATCCAAAACCTAGGTAACTCGCTAATCGTAAGGGGAAGACGCTGAAACCTGTAAACATCGTGAGCGCTAGATTGACTAACTTGATAAATGTATACCCTGATTCGCCAACCGTGCGCGGTTCATGGCGCACATAAGTATGTGTAAAGCGATTCGTCCCCCAACTTAAAAGCACATCAATTGAAACAAATGGGCTAGAATAATTTTCAAAAGATTTACGAAGATGCGTTCTAAAGGCACGGAAGGCACTCACATAACGTGCGGCATCAACACCCATTGCATTACTTAAAGCTAAGCGAATCACTGATGACCCTAAATTACGCCCTAAATCATGTTGTTTGCTTTCAGGCGTACCATAAACAACATCATAGCCTTTATCAAGCTCAGATAATAACTTGCTAATTTCTGATGATGGATGTTGCCGATCATCATCCATCGTAATAATCACATCATATTGGGCTGCACGGATACCACATAATAAGGCAGAATGTTGCCCTGCATTACGCATCAGTTTAATACCACGTAGGAAAGGGTACTTCTGTGCTAAGTCTTGAATAACATCCCAACTATTATCACCACCATCATCTTCGACCATAATCACTTCATAAGTATCGGTTAGATGTGGCAACGCCTCTGCAAGTTCTGCCATTAAGCCCTCAATCGTTTGAGCGCCACGATAAACAGGAATTACAACCGAAAGAGAAATCATAAATCGCCTTTATGTGCATTTGGATTGCAATATTATCTGAATGTCTGAGAGAGATTACAAGGGGCAGGGCATTTGCTGATTAGGCGAATGCCCCTAAAATGTCTAGGAATAACGTTTTAATAGGGCTTCATGGACGCGATTTGTAACACGTAGAACAGCTTCTGGATTAAACTCACCAACTGTGCCACCTTCTTCAATGAAGGCATTACGGAGAATTTTGCCCCAATTGCCCGTACTGCGACGCGTAGGGTCAGCAATATATTCTTCTGGCGTTGATGCAACGCGCCCGCTTGGTGGATCAATCATGCGGTTGATGCTCATATAGACATCGTCAATATCACTCGATTGAATATTGGGTACATCAATCAAATGACGGTGCATATATTTACGTTTCATTTCATAGAATTCTGGCAAAGACATCTTTGACCCTGTTGCGGTTTCAATGTCAATATCAATACCATGACGATCTGAATTATCTTGTTGTTGATCAAAATTCGCTGTTGATAAAGGACCAACGATTGCTAATAGCTCTTCATTGTCCATCAAGGGTTGTAAATTCATCCCGTATTTACGGAAGTAATTTTCAATCAATACATGCGTAAATTCAAAATCAGATAAAACCGCAGCTTGCCGTGATGCACTAATATTGACAGGCATCCCTGTACTTTCAATTGTACAAATACGTTTACTCATGCCTAAATCAGGACGTACTCGTCCAATTGGATTGTGCATCGCTGAAATAAGTTCGTCATCTTTAATTGCGCCAAGTAGTGCGCGTGCTGGTGCATTAGCACGTTCAGATTGCAACAACCAACCATATTGATCGAAACCATTATCACTTAAATGTGGTGTAACTGGTAATTCAACATAGTGCCCTGTAATTGTAGTACGGCGTAAATATTCACGCACACAGGTATAGTCAGGATCGCAAGTCCCATTAACGAAAGGTCCACCTTTGAGCAAAGCAGCATTCGCAATCGCTGTCGCACTTCGTAACATCGTATAGAAAGTTAATAATCCGAGTGCTTCGCTACGCCCTGCAATATCAAGATGAATATGACACCCTTGTAAGCGAAAAATTTGCACAACGTTGGCATCATCTCGCATATGATAACGTTGACGGGCATCTTCCATGCGTTGCTCATATTCAGGAAAGCGCTCGTTAATTTCACACATCACATCCACAGCCGTATGCACTTTCGGATGATCCGTCAACTCGAATTCGGTCTCAATTGGATATGCAGACATCATCGCTGTGTATAAGCCTGTTGCTTTGCTCGCTGCGACCAGCGATTTCATGATACCTTCAACCGACATACGGGTTCGATGATAGCCAATACCGGGCGCAACATGCACTTCTACTTGATACATGCAGGCTTCTCTATCAACTGTGGGTGTAATACCCAACATCTTTGCAGAATGCCGATAATGATCGGAAAATGCAGCTACTTGTTCTTCAGTGGGTACTGTGCCATCAGGATGATAGAGTCCAAGCTCAAGCTCTGCACCTAAAGCACGCATTTCAGTGATTGGATTATGGCTTTCAGAAAGATTAGTATGATTAACGCTGGGGTTAAAATTATAAGGAATAATACTTTGAAGAAGTGTTTTACCATAACGGTAGCGCTTGCTTACAAAACTTCCGAGCATATACTGTTTGCCATTAATATGACCTAACAATACATTGCCTTTTGCAGAATCAGGATAAAGTGTTGAAATTGGAATCCCAGTCGCCTCAGCGAGAGTTTCTAATGGCAACTCATCATCGTCAGATTCATCAGCGAGTTGCTTCAATTTATCGTTGAAGCGCCGTTTTTGATGTTCAATGTCTTCCCATGCTACTGCTGTACTATATGCTTCAACAACCTCGTTGGTAGGCAAAGAGTCACTCATACGCTATCCCACGGTGTGATTATAAATGTGAGATTAATTTTGGAGGATAGCACGCAGATGTTCAAGTGGTAATTTGCACAGTCTCACTAAGCTGTATTGCACGAAAGTATAGGGTTTTAAGTAAAAAACAATGAGTGGCAGAATATTCTACCACTCATTGCAGATTTAACTTTAGTTTGAAATTTCAAAAACGGTTGTTGTACCACTGACTTCATTTGTGACAATGAGTAAATTTGTGCCTGTTGGGCTATCCATTGCCGAAACAAATACAGATGACTCGGGTGCTAAATCGCCAGCAGTACCCGCTTCAGCATCACCAGCAAAATCACGGTTGTTGCTGTATGTAACGAATGTCGGTGCAGTTGGGTCAGTAATATCATAAATCATCACACCACCGATGCGTTCTAAAACGATGAATGCGTATGTGACACCATCAATGACACCAATAGTCACGCCTTCAGGTTCAGGACCTTTGTTATCGCTGCGACCATCGAAATCACCATTTTCGTCATTAGTACTGTTAAAATCATCGGGCAAGGCTTCTGCAGTGATTTCTTCAAATTGTGCGCCACTATCCCAAATGAGTGTGCCATCTGATGCCCATATTGAAAATGAACGTGCTCCCGGAATGTAAAGGACATCGAGATCACCATCACCATCAGTATCACCTGTAGATTCAACAATCCCTAACCCTAAAATTGCAGTCTCAGTCGATAAGGTTGCAAGATCGGGGAAGGCTTCGTCAATTGCGGATTCACCGATTTCGCCTTCTTCACTATATCCGTCATAATCACGGGTATCGCCTTCATTTGCTGTGACAATATAAACGTTACCATCAACTTCATAGGTTGCGATACCATCAGGTTGATACATCCCTAGCACAGACCAATTGGTAATGTTGATAACACCGTCATCTTTGCCAGCATCAAGTTCATTACCTGCGAGACTATGATCTTTAAAACCAAGCCCAACAATGGCTGTTATTGTCGCTGATTCAATATCAAGAATAGCGAGTGCGTTATTTTCTTGTAAGCTAATGTAAGCCGTTGTACCATCTGGGGAAATTGCAATATATTCAGGTTCAAGGTCTTGTGCAGGGGTTGCATTAGGACCATAAATACGAACATTATCAGGAATCTCGATACCTTCAAATGTAACCGTTATGGCTGTTGCAGATTCTACGCCAGCACTAATATCAATAATGGTGATACTACCGAGTGGATCAATTGTGTAATCATCATTGGGTTCACCTTCATTAGCTGCTAAAACTTTGCTACCATCAGGGGTAAATGTGACCATATCTGGTAATGCGCCTGCTTCAACAGTTGACAGTAGATTACCATCAACATCATAAAATGCAACAACACCATTGGTATCAACTTCTTCTGCTTGGATAGCAGCAGCAACTAAGCCGTCAAATGTAGCGACACTGTTGACACCACTGCCAAGGTCAGAAATGTCAATCTGTGCGAAAAGTGTCAAATTGGTCGGTTCACTCATATCAAGGATGTCAATTGTTGCGAGTTCAGCATTCGTTACGAAAAGACGCTGTGACCCAGTATCATACGCTGCAATTTCTGCTGCACCTTCATCAAAACCACCATGTTGATAGGTATCAAGCGGTGTGAGTGTTAAAATTTCTTGTGCGCTGAATGGTAAAGCGACTAATGCAATCATTATGATTGCTAAAAAACGTCCAAACTTAATCATAAATCCTCCAACGATGGGTTAATAAATCAAGTACTTGTCAATGGAGGATTATTATTGGCTGATGTTAAGGATAGATTGTTTATTTTTTAATTATATAGAGCAATCTGATGTCAAGAGTTTTAATATATGTTATTGATACTGCTCTGCTTGTATACGATACAAGCGGGCATACTCACCATTCTTTGCGAGTAAGGCATCATGCGTACCATACTCTACGATTGTGCCAGCTTTTAATACGGCAATGTAATCTGCCATCCGAATGGTACTAAAGCGCCCTGAAATCAATAGGGCTGCTTTATCGCCTTTATTGGCTAAAAAGTCTTCGTACAGCTTACGTTCAGCAATGGGGTCTAAATCTGAGGTTGGTTCATCTAAGATGACAAAATCAGCATCACGCATATATAAGCGTGCGAGTGCTAATTTTTGCCATTCGCCACCTGATAGATCCATGCCATTACTACCATCATCAATCACGTCATGGCTCAAAATTGTATTGTAGCCATTTGGTAAATTGTTAATCATATCGTCAATAGATGCTTTTTCAGCAGCATCTAGTATTTGTAAATCGTTATCACCTTGGCGAATATCGCCCAGTGCAATATTTTCACGAGCGGATAAATCATAGTGTGCAAAATCTTGGAAAATGGGCGCAATGTGCGTGCGGAGCGCCTGCGCTGTAAATTCACGGACATCAATATCATCCCACATAATTTGTCCCTCATCAGGGTCGTATAAGCGTGTAAGCAGCTTAACAACAGTTGTTTTACCTGCGCCATTTTCGCCTACGAGGGCAACTGTTTTGCCTGCTGGAATGGTTAATGATAAATTATTAATAACAGGCTCTAGCGTATCTTGGTAACGAAATGATACATTCGTCAAGCTAATGCCCCGTTGTAAGCTAGGAACACGTTTAGGATGCTCAGATGATATTAAATCATTGGGCATGGCTTCTAGTTTTTTATATTGATCGTAAAACAAAATATAACTATTGATGGCGCTGATAATATCGGCAATGCTATTTAAAGACCCCATCACACCAACTAAAGCTGAAAAGTAAAAGGTCACATCCCCAACTGTGATAATCCGTTGTATCGCTTGCCGAACAACCAAGGCAAATGTCCCACTAGCCACACCACCGACGATCAAATTAAGCCCACTTTTAATCCAAAGTTGCTTTACCTGATTCGAGCGGTCTAATGTATGCACATCATGGGTTGATGCCATGTATTCATCAAATAAATAGCCTGAAGCATTATAAGCACGTACATCTTTAATCACATCAGGGCGCGATAGAATATTGGATAGATACGCTCTACGCCGTTGTTTGGGTGTTTTGCTTTGATGGGTTAGGAAATTGAGACGACTCATCCAAATACGCCCAATTAATTGCGGCACACTCGCAAGGATGACAAAAAATGCAAGTAATGGACTCAGTAGCAGTAAAATCCCAACAAAGCTGATTAACGTTACCAGTTGTTGCGCTAACTCACTGAGCTTATTAATCATATAGGGTGGTCCATAGGTTAAGCCTGTGGAAGCATTGTCTACCATATTATAAAATTCAGGTTGTTCAAAATAACGGATACCATCCATCCGATTGATTTCATCGAAGATCATTGTCCGTGTGATAATCGTCAGCTTGCGACCTAATTCTTCACGGCAATAGGCTTGAATATCAGCTAAGAATTTACCCGACGTGATGACAAGTCCTTGTAGGATCAGCAAAAACCACATATTTTCGATCAAGGCTGCTAAGACATCGCCTTGCAAATTACTGGATAAGACATCAACCAGCCGTTTGATAACCCACGCAGAAACAACAGGGCGTAACCCCAACAAGATTTGAATCCCGATTAACCCAAAAAATAATATTGGACTCGCACGATATGAAATTTTAGCAATTTCAATGGTATCTACAACGAACTTTTGCAGTTTCTGCAAGGGTGCAATCATACGCTCTGCCTCAAGTTAATCAACAACATTTTGTATAGCTTACCACTTTTTCGCCTGATAAGGATAATCCAATTACTATCGTTGCTTTAGCGTTCAATTGGTAATTGTGAGAATTAAGACAGGCTATGCTATAATTCGTCCAGTATAAATGAAACAATTTAATCAAATTTAAGGAGATACTATTTTATGGCTTACAATAAGATTGTTGTGCCTGAAACAGGTGAAAAGATTACCTTTACTGATGGCAAAATGAATGTCCCGAACAATCCAATTTTGCTTTTTATCGAAGGTGATGGGATTGGCTACGACATTATGACAGCAAGTAAACGTATCTGGGATGCGGCTGTCGAAAAAGCCTATGGTGGTCAAAAAGCAATTACTTGGATGGAAGTCTATTCAGGTGAAAAAGCGGCTGATCTCTATGATGGTGATTACATGCCAGAAGAAACCTTTGAAGCACTGCGCGAATATAAAGTTGGCATTAAAGGTCCTTTGACAACCCCTGTTGGTGGTGGCTTCCGTAGCTTGAATGTAACCCTGCGACAAGTACTTGATCTCTATAGCTGCATTCGTCCTGTGCGTTGGTTTCAAGGTGTTCCTAGTCCTATTAAAGAACCACAAGATGTGGATGTTGTGATCTTCCGTGAAAATACAGAAGACATCTACGCAGGGATTGAATTTGAAGCAGGTACACCAGAACGCGATAAACTCGAAAAATTCTTGCGTGAAGAACTCGGCGCAACAGGCTTTTTTGAAGGGGCTGGCTTAGGTATTAAGCCAATCAGTGAATTTGGTAGTAAACGCCTGATTCGTGCTGCGATCAAATACGCAATTGAACGTGGACGCGAAAGCGTAACCCTCGTTCATAAGGGTAACATCCAAAAATTCACCGAAGGCGCATTCCAACGCTGGGGTTATGAACTCGCAGCCGAAGAATTCCCAGAAGAAACCATTAGCTGGGATGATGTTGCAGAAAATCATGGTGGTAAAGTGCCAGAAGGTAAAATCCTCGTGCAAGATACCATTGCAGATATTATGTTCCAAAAGATGCTCTTGCGTCCGCGTGAACATGATGTCATTGCAACCACTAACCTCAACGGTGATTACCTCAGTGATGCACTCGCTGCCGAAGTTGGCGGAGTAGGGATTGCTCCCGGTGCAAACATCGGTGACGAAATTGCACTCTTTGAAGCAACACACGGTACAGCACCAAAATATACCAATCTCGATAAAGTGAATCCGGGGTCATTACTCTTCAGTGGTGTGATGATGCTTGAACATCTCGGTTGGTTTGAAGCTGCTAATCTTATTACCAACGCATATGAAGCGACCATCGCTGATAAAATCGTCACGTACGATTTTGCACGTCAAATGCCTGATGCGAAAGAAGTTAAAACCAGCGAATTTGCATCCGCCATCATCGAACGTATGGACACAGTGTAATCGTTGATAGTTTTTAGTGATTAGCGTTTAGTCAAAACGGGTATGGCAGAAATGTCATGCCCGTTTTGCTTTAATGATAAGTTGAAATACTATATAATATATGGCATAATAGCTCATTAAGGTTCATAAAGTATATTAAAGTGTTGTTATGTTAAATCATTATGAAATTCGAGCAAATTATGATGCAGATACAATTGTTATGTATCAAGCGTATGGTAAAGTAATTGCTGAACCTGCTTTGAAACAACAAACCTTTATTTCTCCATTTTCGTTTAATCGAATGACATGGATTAAACCCTCATTTTTGTGGTTGATGCATCGTAGTAATTGGGGACGAAAATCAAATCAAGACTATATTTTGGCAGTCCGTATCAAACGATCTGGTTGGGAAAAAGCACTGTCGTTAGGCGTATTAACCTCATATGAAAAATCAGTACATACTAATGTCGTAGATTGGCGAGAAAAGTTTGATAATGCTAGTGTTCATGTCCAATGGGATCCTGAACGCTCACTTAAGGGTACTGATTTACAGATTGAAAGCATTCAAGTGGGGTTGAGTCGGCATATTATTCGAGAGTTTGTTGATAATTGGATTGTTAACATAGAGGACATCACTCCCACTGTACGTAAGATTTATGATCTTCTACAAAAGGGTGATACTAAAAATGCAAAACGTCACTTACCATCTGAGCGTGTTTATCCTGTTTTAGATGAATTAGGAAAACATTTAATGATTTCAAATTAGGATTATACTATAATCAAATCACCCAACAAAAAAGTGATAAACCATGCAATCTATTAAACAAAATAGCTTACCCATACTCATTTTTATTGGTATCTGCTTCATTTTTGGCGTTATTATGAGCCAGACTATTGATTGGGATACATGGCGATTGGCAACCTGTATGCCCGATGAATGTTTCTGTGAAGCAGTTCGCGCGAATGAAACAATTCGTCAACCGTCGAATACGTGGTCATCAATGGCATTCACACTCGTTGGCTTACTTGTTGCTGGACATGCCCTCAGTGAGCTAGATAGTCAGCGACGCTTATCACTATCATTTGCGATGATTTTTAGTATCGCGCTGATTATCATCGGTATTGGGAGTGCCTTTTACCATGCCTCAATGACATTTTGGGGGCAATTTGTTGATGTGGGCGGTATGTATCTGCTTGTGAGTTTCATGCTCGTTTATGCGTGGATGCGTTTGTATCAGTTGCCGATAACAACGGGCATGATTCTCTATGCAGGCATCAATATTATTCTGTTTGGATTATTGTATTTCATCCCAGATACACGGCGCAGTCTGTTTGCGATTGTGCTAATTGCTGGTATTGGCTTTGAACTCTATTATGCAATCTCCCGAAAACCAGACATCACACGCTACTGGTTCAACAGTGGCTTACTCTTATTTGCTGTTGCCTATGGTATTTGGATTACAGATAATACACGGTTTATCTGTGTTGCCGATAGTCTCTTACAAGGTCATGCAATTTGGCATATTTTAGGTGCGCTGTCATCAGGGATGTTGTATCTCTATTATGCTTCTGAAAAACTATCAGATTGATCTATTGTATCAATGCAAGACTATAAATGGTTGCTATGTGATAAACATTGACTATCATCAATCATCGCATTAAGGTGTAGACTCATAGATTACATATTGTCATGAGCTAGAAGAAGTCTATGTTTCCTACTAAATATCTCTATTTGATACTCAATCAATACCTTTTACCAATTCTGATATTTTTCACAGTTGCCTATATTGTGGATCGTCTATCTGAACGAATTGCAAGCCGTTACCAACCTCTAGGTACACTGACACACCGCGAAACCCAACGCAGCAGTGAACGTATCAAGACCTTACAATCACTCTTGGCGAATGTCATTACGATTGCAGCGTATATGACGGCTGTTTTGCTCACAATTGGGCTTTTTGCAAGTGCTGAATCCATCTTATGGGTTGTGGGTTTGTTCAGCGCTGCTTTTGGCTTAGGCGCACGCCCCTTTATCAGTGATTTCCTGACAGGGCTATCATTCATGTTTGAAGATACTTTTGATGTCGGTGATAAAATTGAGATTCCGTTATCGCCACAACGCGTTGAAGGTGTTGTCGAGAAGGTAACTTTACGGATCACGAGTATTCGTGGTATTGATGGTGAACTATATACAATGCCTAATGGTGATATTCGAGTCATACGTAATTTCAGTCGTGGCGACCATTCTCCAACAAATGTGAGTGTCAAAGTTTCTGCGGATAAAGTCGGTAAAACAATCGATCATCTGGAAGAAATGGGTGAACGTGCAATGACACTCCTACCCAATTTAATTGAGCCTTGGCAAGTGATTACAAAATCAGGCGAATTGGGCGAAGAAGTCGAACTTACGATTGTTGCAAAAGCAAAATTTGGTAAAGGTGCAGAAATGCGAACCCGTTTGCTTGCCTTGCTCCAAGAAGAACTCGTCGCTGTCGATATTCTGGCACAACATGAAACGCCACAGGATCACATCAGTCCGCAATCACCGTGAAAGAGCGTAATCACCATGCCCATGAATGAATCGACGCGTCATTATGATTTGCTCAAAGCCTTTGATAAACCCCAATGCCCGATCTGTAATATGGTGCTGCGTGATCTCAAGCAAGATTTGGATATTTTACTCCTAGAACGCATCAATAAAGTGCCGACACATCTTGCTTTTCGTGCTGGACGAGGATTGTGCAATGGACATGCTCATCAATTGATGCAAGCGCGTGGTGGCGCACCCGCTATTGCCGTCATGTATGATTCAACGATGGTCGAATTTATGAAAGATGTCGCAAAAATTAAACCTGATTCTGGATTCGGACGTTTCATTGGCAAAAAGTCAGTAGGCGATACCGCAGCCAATCACCTTGAACCAACAGGCAACTGTATCATTTGTGATAGCATGAACAAAAATGAAGCATCTTTTGTCAGTATTGTGGCAGAAAATGTGCAAGATTCGCAGTTACAAGAAGCATTTGAGCAATCAATTGGCGGGGTCTGTATGCCGCATGGGCGTATGGTGATGCGCCGTTTAAATCAAGCAAGTGATGTGCAAGCATTTATGGCAATACAACAACCCAAATGGCAAGCGCTCCATAATGACCTCCAATTATATGTTAGGCACAATGATGAAAATGTACCTCACCATCGCATGGGCGCAGAAGGCGATAGCTGGTCGCGTGCCATTCGCTATCTATCAGGGGAAAAAGATGTCTTTGGTTATCGGCGCTAAATGCTAATATCTGCCACTAAACCAAAATGATCGGACGCATATAGCGTTGAATCTTCAGCATCAGGCATATCTGCAATCATTTGACAGTCATTTACTTTAAATTTTAGATCACAAAAAATGTAATCAATTGCACGTGGGGTCAAGTTTTCCTCCGCACGGAGGGGTGTCGGAAATGTGATTGCTGGTTCACTGTTATGAATGATCTCATAAGCAGATTGCATCGTTTGTTTAACTAAAGCAATGGTTTCTGTGTTAGGACGAGCATTCATATCTCCCATAAAAATCGTCTTTAATTTTTTACGTGCAATCCAATCAAAGATGCACTGCATCTGTTTTAAACGGATACTTTCATTGCGATAGGGTTTGTGATGCAAATGCGTATTAATGATGCTAATTTGTTCGCTATCATTGTCGATGACAATCCGTTGTGCTGTGCGATACCCTTCAGGCAATTCAATCCGTTCATGCTCAATTACGGGTAAGCGTACTAAAAAAGCATTGCCTAGAATATGGGGTTCATACCAATCTTCACAGAGATACGCCTCATAAGGTTGCTCGGATTGTGCATTAAGGGCTTCTTTAATGAGATGATGTTGCTCAATTTTGATGCGAATTTCTTGCAAGGCAATCACATCAGCATTCGTACGATACAAAGCATCAATTACCAGAGGAAACCGTTCTTGCCAACGATTGGCATTACCGCGTAAATTGAGTGTGGCAACTCGAACCATAAAGGCGCTCTTTAACTTTCATGAATGTGTATCATATGCTTATTCTATGCGGTTTTATAAAAATAAGAGCGATCCTGAGTAATCATTCATTTAATCATTTGTATCGCGCGTCAGTAAACGGCTGATAAACAGCGCGATAAAAGCAATCCCAATCAATAAAATACCTGTCCAGATAGCAGCATCAATATCACGCTCAAAAGTAGAATAAACGAGGAGTGGCATCGTTTGTGTGCGCCCTTGCAAACTCCCTGCAAAGAGAATCGTTGCCCCAAATTCGCCTAATGCTCGCGCCCAACTCAAAATCAAACCAGCGATGATCGCGCGTGCAGAGAGGGGTAAAGTGATCCGCAAGAAAACCAGCCATTCGCTCGCACCATCAACACGTGCTGCATCTTCCATTTCTTGAGATACATTGGCAAAACCAATTTGTGCTGCTCGGATAAAAAATGGTGCAGCCACAAAGACCTGTGCAATCACCACCGCCCAAGATGTAAAGGCAATCGTGATCCCTAAATCAGATAAAGATGCGCCAATCGCACCACGTCGTCCAAATGTGAGTAATAAAGCTAAACCTGCAACCGCAGGCGGCATCACTATTGGGAGTTCAATGAGTACGGTTGCAATTGTTTTTCCACGAAATTCCCAGCGTGCAAATATATACGCTAATGGCAGCCCGAGTATTAAAATTGCAATCAAGCTGATACTGCTTGTACGTAAACTCAGCCAAATAGCATCTAGCACAATGGCGGATTCGGGTAAGGTTTGCCAACCACCAAGTGTAAACGCCCGCCCGATAAAGACAACCAGAGGCAAAAATAGCACACTATAAGCGATAATGCCTATTGATCCGAGTAGCCAAGAGGGATGATTTGAATGATTAACAGTGTGTTTCGGCATCGGATGGTGTTTCGACTTCTGGTGTTGTTTCGGGGTCAGGTGTTCGTTCTGGTAGAAGATTATCAGGCGAACAGAATCCCCAAGCGTGTAAGATAGCGCGTCCTTCATCAGATAAAATAAATTCAATAAATGCTTCAGCTTCCTCGTAATTTGGAGCATCTAAAAGAGGCGCAATCAGATATTCAGCGCGTGGACTTGTTCCTTGCGGTAGGTCAATGATCGTCACATCATCTACGAGGTCTGGGGTGACATCTGTGCGATAAACAATTCCAGCGTCTGCTTCGCCGAGTGCAATGCGTGCTACAATCTGACGTACATTACTTTCTTCGGAGACTACATTTTGGTAGACATTATCCACGAAATTATCCCCAAATTCGATTGATAAATTGTCTAATAATTCATCGGTATAATCTCGAATAGGTACACTTGGCGCAGCAAGTGCCAATAAAATACCACGCCGAGTTAAATCTAAGGCAGATTGAATCTCAGCAGGGTTATCACTTGGCACAATGATGACGAGTTCATTTTCTGCAAATAATGCAATATCATTGTCTGCAATAAGCTCATCATCAACCACAGATTGCATTTGTTGCCTATTCGCACTTGCAAAAATATCGGCTGGCGCACCTTGTTGTAATTGGGCAGAAAGGGTTGACGACCCTGCAAAATTTAACGTAATCTGGGTGTTATGATGCGATTCGTACTCTATGCTCAAGTCAGTAAAGACATTCACAAGGGAAGATGCAGCAAAGACAAGCACATCCACTGATGGCTGGGCAGTTGTTGTTTGCACAGGTATCCATATCGTAAGCAGGCTGCAAATGAGGCATAATAATGTGTATCGCATAATTTTATCTATTGTGGTCGTCAATTGAATGATACGCTACCTTATCTACTAACTATTTCATTGATATTAATGATGAGCATTGAGGAATACTTTGATAAACTCTCAACAGAAACAAATTCTAGTGATTGATGATGATGCCATGAATCGTGAAGTTATGGAAGCATTTCTATCATCAGAAGATTATACAATCTTACTTGCTCATAATGGAGAAACAGGTATCCAACTAGCAACACAAGCCTTACCCGATGCCATTATCCTTGATGTTCGTATGCCCGATATGTCAGGATATGATGTGTGTGAATACTTGAAAAAACAAACGGCTACTCAAACAATTCCAATTATGATTGTCACAGGCTTTGACTCAAAGAAAGATATTGAACAAGGTCAAGCTGTGGGAGCCGATCAATTTCTGAGTCGTCCATTTGATGGGGATGATCTATTACAACGTGTCCGTCATATGGTGACTGGCTAACGGATACCCCACGTTTATCCTGCTGAGTCTTGGCAATCTACGGCAATCTCCATAAGATTAAATCATAACTTTTTATCAAGAGTCTGTAGGAACATTCAATGAGATGTCTTGGGGCGAGAAATTGCGGATAGATACCATTAAATAATCATTGTAATTGAAGGTTTATCATTATGGCTTATCGTAAACGGCAGGGCGGTGGACCGCCAGCATGGCTTACATTTTTATTGGGTATAGCCTTTGTCTTTGGCGGGACTTACTTATGGTCAAATTTACAATCATTTGTGCGTAATGGCGGTATCAGTGTCAGTGAAGCAACGGCTGTATCGCAAGGTTTATCGACTACAAGTGCTATTCGGCAAGTTACAGATGTTGCAGGATTGCCGACACGTCGTCCGACAGCAACGCCTAAACCGAGTTGCCAATTTTTTGAAGTGAGTACTGCCACTGCCATCATGCGCCAAGCTGCTAGCACAAGCTCACGCTTACTCGAATCCTTACCACAAGGCACGGTTATCTGTGTGTTGGATACGGTTCAAGCAGATGACGGTTTCATTTGGTATTTTGTAGATCGTGATGAAATTACTAATTTTATTGAACCGGGTTATATGCGTGAAGACCTTGTACGTGCGCTCAATCCAACCCCAACACCATCAAATACTGCTCCACCACCACCCACAATTACCTTAACCTATACACCAACTGCGACGATAACACCTCTACCAACTACTACAGATGGTTAAAGTGCATGTACTTCTTGAATATGTGCTAATAAAGCATCACAACCTTTATTGACTAAGTCATAAACCTCATCAAAGCGATTATCATAATATGGATCAGGGACAGTTTCTCTATCAACGATGCCTTTTGCTTTTGCATAACTCAAGAATAAGCGAACGTCGCCATCAGATTCGCCACCCATAACCTGCTGAATGGTGGTTAAATTTGAGCTATCCATCGCCAAAATATAATCAAAATCGCTTAGATCACGGCGTACAAATTGACGCGCACGCCCGTCATATGGAATATGATGTTTTTTCAGTACCGCTAGTGTGCCTTTGTGTGCCGAGTCTCCGACATGCCAACTGCCCGTACCAGCAGAATCAACCATAATCTGCTTGCTTAAGCCTGCTTGATTAACCTTATGCTGAAAGACCCCATCTGCCATAGGTGAACGACAGATATTCCCTAAGCATACAAATAAGACTTTTATCATGTGTTGTTACCTATCGCTATTAATCTAAGATGTCTGATTCATCAACTTCATCAGGAATATGAGGATTCGTTGCTGATAAATCGTCCTCAATACTCACTATCGTTTCATCTTCCATGATGTCAGATTCAATTTTTGTTTCTTTAACATCAGATTTTTTATTGAGCAGATCAGCATTCATAGCAATTTTGCCATCTATAAATGCGCCATCTTCGGTGGTCAATGAATTGGAATAGATATTGCCCCAAATGCGACCTGTTTTGAGCAACTGGATTTTATTACCTGTGACATCCCCACGAACGATGCCAGCAATCGAAATATTGCGTGCTTCGATATTGGCATTAATCTCAGCCGTTTCACCGACCAGCACATTGCCTATAATATCGAGTTTTCCCGTAAAATGACCATCCAAGCGAATATTGCCTTCGCTTTTGAGTGTGCCTTCTAAGACGGTTGAAGCGCTCAAAACGGTGTCAAATCCTATCGCAGATGAACTTGCTGGAGTACTGTCTACATCCGCATCGCTTTGTCGTCGCCCTGTAAAAAATGACATATGTATCACCCTCCTTGATTATTTTGCAGTGTATTTTCACTATAGCGCGAACTGTGTTAGAGATCAATCGGAGTGGCAGATATTCACACAAAAAACGCTCCCTAAAAGTAAGGAGCGTTCATGGTTTATAATGGATACTTAGAACCTATTTTGAAATTCAATCATGATGTCAGACTCTATTCGACATCCCGTTGGATGTCCCTACAATTGACTGTTATTACAGGTCGTAGGGACGCACAATGGTGCGTCTTGAAGTATCTTAAATAGTGTATTCAAACAGGTGCTTAGATATTAGCCTGTTTAGTCATCGTCTAACGATATCACTTGGCTAATATTGTTTGTAACAGCGAATGCTGCTGCTTCTGCCCGATTATGCACACCGATTTTAGATAAAATACTACTGACATAGTTACGGACTGTGCCTTCACCGAGGTAAAGTTTAACGGCAATTTGACGATTGGTTGATCCTTGCGTGACATGCGCTAATACAGCTAATTCTTGAGGGGTTAAGTCTGCGAATGCAGCAGCATGTTGTGCTTGATTCGCCTTACGAACTTCAGCAAAAACGTGAGCAGTCATCGCAGGGTCAAGCATACCTTCGCCTCGGCTAACGCGCTCAACGGCTTGTACGAGTTCATTATCACCAATGCGTTTCAGCACATAACCAGCAGCACCTGCTTGAATGGCAGCCATTACGAGTTCATCTTCGGCATAAGAGGTCAACATAATCACATGACAACTTGGCACGGCTTCTTTAATCTGACGACAGGCTTCAATACCAGAAATCCCCGGCATACGTATATCAAGCACTGCAACATCAGGCTGATTATCTTTTGCGAAGCGTATGGCTTCTTCACCTGTACTCGCTTCAGCCACCACTTTAAAATGTCCCTGATGTTCTAATAATGACCGCAAACCAGCCCGTACTACAGAATGATCGTCAGCAATTAAGATACGAATGGTATGTGCCATGAGATTAAACCCTTTTTTTAAAGCCTTAGTGCATGATATAAACGCTAATCATAATCAAGTAACTTTAATTTATAATTTTTAAAATCACTAGTGAGGATTGTCACAACTTTATATGACTATTGTCGATCAACTCAAAGAAATTTCAACAGCAGTGATGTTTGCTGCCGAAGCTGGCGATCTTGAAGCCGTTTTACAACGGATTGCAGATGTTGCGCGGGAACTTGTCAAAACGGATTACGCAGCATTGGGTATGCCAGATGGTCAAGGCGGCTTACGATTTTTTAAAACATCAGGTATGACTGCTGAACAAGAAGCACGTATCCCACACCGTCCAATAGGGCATGGTCTTATTGGTGCAATCATGCGCGAACGCAAAGTCATCCGCCTTGAAGATATGCAACAAGATGGACGCTCATCTGGATTTCCTGAAAATCATCCTCAAATGACTAGCTTCTTAGGCGCACCGATTGTCGTTGCCAATCATCTCTATGGGATGCTCTATCTCAGTGATAAAACGGATGGAAGTGCCTTCACTACAGAAGATGAACATTTGCTTGAAACTCTCACAGGCTATGCTGCCTTAGCCATTGCAGGCGCACAATTATCAGAAAGTGAGAGTCGCCTCAAGCTAATGGAACAACGTGAAGGTATCGGCATGGAATTACATGATGGTGTTATCCAGTCATTATATGGTATTGGGATGCAAGTTGACTTCATGCGTCGCAGCCATGAACCAGTTGAGGAAAAACAATTAACAGAATTGGTGAACAGTCTCAATGATGTCATTGAAGATATTCGGGGCTTTATTGGCAAATTACGTGCGACTAAGAATGCCTTGACGATTAATGAATGTCTCATTCGTCTACGAGATCGCCTTCATCCACCTGAAACTATTCATATCATGATTGATGCCCCTGATAGCTATGCACCTTTTTCACCATCTGTTTTTGAATCAGTATGTTTGATTGTAAACGAAGCCATGAGCAATGCGATTCGTCATGCCAATGCCAGCCAAGTTCACATTAATGCCCAAATACAGGATGGTAATTTTGAAGTGCGTGTCAGCGATAATGGTAAAGGTTTTGACCGTGCTTTGCTCAATACCAGTGATGGACTCGGTTTGAAGAATATGCAGCAACGCGCACGCTTACATGGCGGTAATGTGGTGGTTTTAACAGAAGAAAATAAAGGAACAACACTCGATATTATAATTCCGATTGGATCATACTAATCATATCGGGCGGATGAACTCCGCCCTGTAATTATTTAAGTGGTAGTTCGAGTTCAATCTCATCACGGATGGGAATGCCTTCAACCCCAGTAATTGGAATTTGAGGCTTTAAACGGCGAGCTTGTTGAATTGAATCACGGTGGACGGCTGCAATTTCAAATTTACGTTTTTGAAAAAACTTCAATGCAGGTAAGTTATCATTAGTAGTAATCAACCAGATGCGATGAATCTTGGCATCTTTCGCAGCATCAATTAATTCACGCACGAGTGCTGTTCCAATGCCTATTCCTTCAACCGTGCTATTAAGCGACACAATTTCACAATCTTTATCTTCGACGTTGTAGGTTAATAAACCAACTTTCTCCATCGTAACAATCGGATTTTCCTCGGTGGCATCGTCATCAAGTTCTTCAATAATTTCTCCATCTTCAGGTGGTTTGGAGCGTTCTGCAACAAATCCGGGTAACAAATGTCCATAAAGAATGCGACCTCTTGTAACCATTTGTGTAGACCCCCAATGTTCATCTAAAAAATGCGCGACCCATTCACGGTCTTCGCGTTGGAGGGGTCGAATCGTGAAGGCTTCTTCAGTCATAGGATTGACCTTTGGATTTTATTTAATTAATTAGACTCAAGCCTTTAGTATAACCGCTAGGATGAATGTTGAAAAATATTTGGATGTGCGTTGGGTGAACGTTGATTAGAATTTACAAATATAGCACATTTATTCTATCTTTCATCTGGCATCATTTGCCGTCTTCTATCACAATAGATATGTACACGATAGGATTGAGTTATGGTCGATTATTTTACTGAAGTTTTCCCAATTGGTATTGAACATATAGGGCAACTAACGGCTTATGATATTGAAATGAGCAAAGGTGTTGTCGATGCTATCATCCAAGATTTTCTTGCACGCCTTACCAAGACATTTTCAGGGCATTGGGTATGGGATGGTTCACATATCATTACGGATAATGCCCCATCGCCTGTGCAATTAGATATTACCTTAGATGTTTTGCGTAAAGAATTTCCTGCACGTTTTGGGCAAATAAAAGCCATCAATGAACGGACTGACTGGTTTCCTACAGCCGAAGATGCTGCGAATTTTATCGCACAATTATGTGTGATGGTGCATGATGCCCCTATTCGGCAAAAATTGCGCTCACATGGGGTACGTATTCGTAACGCTTATGTGATGCGTGACTATTTATTACAAGGTTGGGAAGTTGATGGACATCCTGCTTTATCCTTCACACTGAAATCACGCTTGCTGTATTTGCAGAACGTTCAAGCAACCCTAGAACAGGGATATGATGTGCTTGGTTTACAAGTGATTGATAAAACTAACGGACAAAATATCGGTGTTATTCAAGCTGTTGAAGATACTGTTGCGACTCAGCGTGATGGATTACTGCAATCAACATTATCTGCTGAGATGCAAGCACTGATTACGGATGCCGATGACACCATTAAAGTTGTCAGTGTCTCTTTTGGTACATATCAACGGCATTATATTGCATCGGCATTGAATATCATCCTCACTGCTACAAATTATGAACAATTTGGTATTGGTGCCCCATCTATTACCAAAGCAATGCTGCTCAAACCTGATGAGATGGCGCAAATAGTCTCGGAAGCATCAGATACCCTAAAAGAATTAGGTATTATCGGTAATGCGTACAATAATCGTGTGAATGCTCAACATTTCATTTATCTTGACCATGTGCCAGAAATGGAATTTGGTGCTAAGCATGTACGACCTTACAAGCTAGATCGTCTCATTACGGATTTCATCAAACATGGCTTATTTGGGCAACATCCACGCTTTAAAGATACGCCCATTCGGATTGCGGTGATTAACACCCTTGAAGATAATTTGGCGATAGATTTTGTGGAAGCCATGCGTCGCCAACTTGAAAAAGATTTTGGCATGAATGTTGAGTTGATTAAAGAGCGCTCGGTACGGGTTGTCTCCAATAAAAACCTTGCGAGTGCTATTCGTGTCCTTGAAAAAGAGAATCCGCATGTATTACTGGCGTGTTTTGCTGATGACCAAACAGCAAGTTATGATTATGTGCATAGTTTAACTTTAGGCAAAGGCATTGCCCTACAAGCCCTTTATGAAAAAACCATGCACAATCCTGATGCAATGGGTTGGGTGATGATGGGTATTCTCGCTAAGACAGGCAATACACCTTATGTTTTAGCAGACCCTTTTGAATCCACAAATTTGGTTGTTGGCTTAGATTGGGTACGTGAACATCTAACACGCGGAGATCGTGTTGTGGGGATGGCACGGATTTATCGGCGTGATGGCTATTTTATGCGTTACTTCATGGATATTCAGGAATTAGAAACCGATGCTGCACCACCACTAACAATGATTCAATCGCTATTTCCTGCGCCAATATTCACAGGTAAGCGCGTCATCATCCACCATCAAGGCACAATCCCTGACCCACTGTTGCGAGCTTTAGATCAATGGCAATCACAGATTAACGCTCAATTTCTGCTGATTGAAATTCATACAGAGCATGTACCACATGTTTATGCACTCCAATCAGGTATCAGCCAAGCGCCTTGGGGTAGCGTATATCTACTCAATCAAGCCGAAGCCTTTGTTGTTTCATCCAGCCCCGACGAAACCATGCCAGAATCGATTCATATTCGGATACGGTTTGGTGATCTCACGATTGAACAAGCAATTTATAGTGTTCTAGCCCTAACTTTGTTAAGTTATGGCACGTCACAAATGCCACGGTTGCCGATTACGATTCAAAATGGCGATAAATTAGCTGAGTGGTTAGGACGTGGTATGTTGCCAAATAACGTTAATGGTGACATCGCGTTTTGGTTATAAAATTCTTACAAAACGTCTTTTAGAAAATGTTACGGCTTGCATTACTGAAAGAGCAATACATAATAAAAGAGCGTTTATAATTTGTTGTGCATATCACAATTTCATGATAGCGTGACTAATGAACACTTTACTTGCTCATACCATGATACGGCACTGGATACCTCAATGTTGCCCGATATTTTATCATCAAAGAATAGTAAAAATTGGATATATATCATCCTAAAGTTAGGGATGATTATTGCTTTTAGTGTCTTATTGCTCGCATTGTACCCAAGATCAGTATCAAATATGGCATCTATCCCCGATCTGGTTTACCCAGTTATAGTAGGTGTTCTATCGACATTGATTATTGCTGGTGTAACAGTTAGTGATCGTACTAAAATATATGTGCCTTTTATAATCTTATTTGCGGATTGGGCGCTCATTTTTACGTATATCTACACCATTCCTGCTCCTGAAAGCTATAATTATTTGTTACCGCTAGGCATCACACTCGCCATTACACTATCAGGTATTATGTATGTAGGCGCGATTTTTGGCATTTTATCAATGCTCGTCAGTTTGGTGACCTTGATTGTTGCATATAGCAATCGTGCTGATGGTTCGCTTGATGCCCTGTTGAACGATTCCGCAGTATTACTCCCTGTGGTTTTCATTATGATTATTGTCTTGGTGATTAGTGTGATCTGGCACACAACCCTTGATGAGCAAAATAGTAGTGATCGTAAAAAAGTTCGCCAAGAAATCGAAGAATCACGCCAACAGTTGCAAGACATGCGTGAGCGCACCGCAGCCGTTGCAGAAATGGCGACTCGTCTTAATTCCAGCTTACAGTTTGATCGTATTTTAGATGCCTCACTCGATATTGGTCGTATGAGTGTTCGCGCTAGCTCAACATCGCGCGTGGTGAGTATGGCATTAATGGTAACAAGTGAAGACGGCGAGCTAACAATAGAAACCGAACGTGGCTTACAACATTCTGAAGTGCATCATACGTTTGCAGGTCAACAAGGTATCATCGCACAAGCTATGGAAACAGGCGAACCTGTTATCTACGATGGGGGTAATGATGACCCTGAATTACAAGTCCTCAATTCGTTTGCACTCGTTAAATCAACGCTAGTGATTCCATTACGAGCCAATTTTGAAACCTATGGCGTATTGGTTTTTGGTAGTACCACACGCAATGCCATCAATGAAGATCATATCGATACGCTAGCAACAATCGGCGTACAGGCAACCGTTGCTTTGCAAAATGCTGTTTTATTCAATAATCTCAGCGATGAAAAAGAACGTATTCTCCGTATTGAAGAAAATGGACGCAAAGCGCTTGTACGTGATTTACACGATATACCAACCCAAACGATTTCCGCAGTTGCCATGCACCTATCAACTATCCCAACCATTGCCAAACGCTATCCAGAACGACTAGAAAGTGAAATTAAGAATATTCGGGAGATGTCCTTACGTGCAACCGAAGAATTACGGCATGTTATGTTTACAATTCGACCATTATCCTTGGAATCTAGCGGATTAGCGACAGCACTTGGGCAATTAGCTGAAAAAATGCAGAAAACCTATGGTCAAAACATGCAAGTTAAAATTGATCCTAAGATTGATGCAGTATTAGATAAAGATGCGAAGAGCAGTTTATTTTATCTTATTGAAGAAGCTGCCAATAATACACGCAAGTATGCTCAAGCCGATATAATTCAAGTTCAAGGGCTTATTCAAGATAATCAGGTTGTGATCCGTGTGCGTGATAATGGCAAAGGTTTTGACACCAATGCAGTAGGTGCAAACTATGAAAGTCGGGGCAGTTTTGGGATGGTAAATATGCGCGAACGGGCAGAACTCATTGATGGCACATTTGATTTACAAAGTGTCATTGGTAAAGGAACAATCGTTACGGTACGTGTACCTGTCAAAGATAGGGCAGCACCTAAGCATGTGCCGATACTTAAACCGCGTAAACCTACCCGTAAACAATATACAGGTCCGCTATCACCGTCGGTATAGACGCTTGTCAGCATCTCTATGAACGTCTATCCTGTTACCTATTCAGACAATAGACGACAAAGGGATACCGTAATCCCTATTGATGAGGAAATGTATGAGTCATTCGGATAAAGCAGCCCTGCGTGGCGAACCTAGTTATGTTTGGCGCAGTGGGCAAGAACGTCGCTTAAAAATGATCGAAAAATGGGCAAAACTTAATCAAGCTCATATTCTTGATGCAGGAGGTGGTAATGGTATGTATGCTTCCAACATTCAAGCGCGTTACCAAGACGCACAAGTCGAATTATTTGAAATTGAAATAGAGCGTGTTCAAGAAGCGCAAGCCGTCAATGTTAAACATGCTTTAGTTGCCGCAGGCGAAAACTTACCTTATGCGACAGGAACATTTGATACCATTATTTCCAATGAAGTGATCGAGCATGTCCTCGATGACCGTAAGAGCATTCAAGAAATGGTACGAACACTCAAAATCGGTGGACATCTTATTATCTTTTGCCCAAATCGCTGGTATCCTTTTGAACAACATGGGCATTATTGGCAAGGGGCGTACCATTTTGGGAATACACCCTTAATCAATTATTTGCCTAATACATTGCGTGATAAGCTCGCACCGCATGTTCGTGCATATACAGCTAAAGGCTTACTCAACCTATTTGATAATCTGCCTATAGAAGTCAAACATCATAGCCGTATTTACGGAGGATATGATAATCTGATGCCACGATTAGGTAAGCCAATGGAAGTTTTTCGAGATTTTCTATATTCCCTAGAAGATAGTATCTTTGATACATGGGGATTATCTCATTTTCTGGTTGTAGAAAAATGTCAAGATTTTTAGTGTTCTAAGCCAACACACGCAGTATAATAATATCAGTTTTGGATAACACAGAGTTTGCAATTATGTAATCTCGTAGCCTTATTTGTACAGAAAGTTCTTAGCTTTTAGTCTTTAGTGAACCGCTAAAAACTAAGGACTAAGAACTAAAAACTCACTATTTTAGATTATCTGGCTCAAAAATAGGCTTATTCTCTTAAACAAAATTCACGTTATAATAAGATTACATCATCAAAATGAACCACTTATCAATTCAAAAGAAGGCAACATCATGGCGCGTGTTATTATTTTGGGGTCAGCAGCAGCAGTCAACGATGCACAACATGATTACACACATTTTCTACTGATTGGCGAACAAGATAGCCCAATTTTAGTTGATGCAGGTTCAAATCCACTTGGAAAAATTAAAAACCTTGGCGTAGATGATGACGAATTGAAAGATTTGATCTTAACCCATTTTCATCCTGACCATGTGGCAGGTGTACCCAATATGATGATGCATATGTGGTTACTTGGGCGAAAATCGCCTTTGCGTATTTATGGTCTACATCATTGCTTAAATCGCATTGAAGATACAATGGAAGCATATGGCTGGCAAGAATGGCCTAATTTCTTCCCAATTTCTTTCATTCGGATTATGCACCGCGAGCATGCCCCTGTCCTAGAAAACCAAGATTTTATTATCCGCTCGTATCCTGTTAAACATTATGATGTCCCGACAATGGGCTTACGAATCGTCAATAAACATACACAAAAAATATTAGCATATACCTGTGATACAATGCCATTTGATGGTTTGGTTGACCTTGCGCGTGATGCGGATGTGCTGATTCATGAAGCAGCAGGTTATGATGGTTTAGGACATACTGATGCACGCCAAGCAGGGGAAATTGCCCAAAAGGCAGGTGCAAAATCGTTGTACCTGATTCATTATCAAGTGTGGAATACCGACCCAGAACCTTTAGTCGCTGAAGCCAAAGAAACCTTTGATGGACCAGTATTCTTGTGCAAAGATTTTGATGAGTTTGAATTTTAAATATGCTATGCGCGCGCTTCTACCACTTGTTCAACAGTGGCATGTAAATATAGGAAATTACCCCGAGGTGGCATAATCTCATAGACATCAATCACAGTGAATCTTTCTGATCCAATGCGGACAATATCGCCAATAGATGGACGCTGTTGCTCATTCTTAATGCTACCCGGTAAGCTACCATCGTTTACAATATAGCTGACTTTATAAATCATTGTTTTCGCCTCACGCACTATCTTTTGCATCTAGGTCATGATGTCGTAATTTAAATGACATATCTTGGGCAATATTCCGCATAATGATATAGCCAATATCGGTGTTTGATTGGCACAATGCTGTAAATGCCTCATGCGAAATACTATAGAGATGCGTTGCCTCATCAACTGCAACGACTGTTGCCGAGCGTTTTCCTGCATCGACTAATGTCATTTCGCCAATCAATTGCCCCGCCCCTAAAAAGAGAACTGAGCCACGCACGCCATCAGCATGTTCAATAATAACCTCAACTTGACCGTTACTGATGATATATATTTTTTCAGCCACATCACCTTGTTTAAAGATAACCTCACCCATATTGAATATCTCTTGCTGTGCAATATTGCCGATTGTCCTTAATTGCGTGTCATTCAATTCACGAAATAAATCAACCTGCTGTAGTGTTGTGACAATATCCATGTTTATGTCACCTTTTTTATTGAGTGATTTCATACTGATAGTATATGCCAAAATATCTAATTTTTATCAGACATTTATGTTATTGATACTAATCTTACACACTTTTTACCGAGAAAGGGTAAACTTACTATCAGTCAGAGTATCTGATACATATAATAAACTATCAAACACAGACACCAAAGTCCCATAATCCCCGAGCATCGTTTTAGGAATCCAAATGGGGAAACGACTATAACAGCATGAAGGAAAATATAATGAGTGATGAGTTAGAGCGTTTAATCGCTGACTTGCTATCTGAAAATGGTGGAAGCAGCAAAAGCGCTAAGATTGAACGTGTAAAATCAGATAACGCGGATGATTTATCTGATTTTGATTTACAAGAAGTACCGATTTTGCCACTACGTGGCATGGTCGTATATCCGCAGACTGCTATTCCATTGACTGTCGGGCAACCACGGAGTGTCCGTTTAGTAGATGATGTCATTGCAGGTGAACGGTTGGTTGGCTTGGTTACAGCACATGATGAAGACCAAGAAACCCCCGGTCCTGATGAAGTCTATCGTGTAGGGACATTGGCTTCGATTCATCGTTTGTTCCGTGCGCCAGATGGCACAATCCGCTTACTGGTGCAAGGGATTGACCGTATTCGTATTACAGAATTTACGAGCGAAGAACCTTATCTCAAAGCTAGTATCATGCCAGAGCCAGAAGATGGTAAACCACAAGATGAAGATGAAAGTCTCACAGTGGAAGCGCTGATGCGTAATGTCAGCGACCAATTCAAAACACTCGCTGAACTTATGCCGAGTATTCCTGATGAACTGGTGTCATCAGCTTTATCTGTGGATGAACCGCTTCAATTGGTTTATTCGGTTGCGACTTATATTCGGATTGGCGTTGAAGACGCACAACGTTTGCTAGAAATGGATGATGTGGTTGCTAAGTTACGCTTTTTATTGGAATTGCTCAATAAAGAAGTTGAAGTCTTAGAATTAGGGCGCAAAATCCAAACAGAAGCCCAATCTGAGATGGAAAAAACACAACGCGAATATTATCTACGTGAACAATTAAAAGCTATCCAACGTGAATTATCAGACGGTGATGAACCCACTGTTGATGCTGAATTATTTCGTCAGAAAATTGATGAATCGAACATGCCCGAGGAAGCCCGTAAGGAAGCCGAGCGTGAATTAGATCGCTTGAAGAAATTATCTGTTGCGAGCGCCGAATATGGTGTCATACGTACCTATCTCGATTGGCTAACCAGTATGCCTTGGGATCAGCGTACAGCCGATAATCTCGAAATTAAACATGCACGCGGTGTTTTGCAAGACGATCATTATGGCTTGGAAGATATTAAAGAACGCATCTTAGAATTTCTTGCGGTGCGTAAATTGCGCTCTGAACGCGCAGAAGAATTAGAAGCCTATGATGATAATGTTCGTCGTGAACGCACAGGTGCAATTTTATGTTTTGTAGGTCCTCCCGGTGTAGGTAAGACATCACTTGGGGCATCTATTGCGCGTGCAATGGGGCGTAAATTCATTCGTTTGAGTTTAGGTGGTATTCGTGATGAAGCCGAAATTAGAGGTTTCCGCCGTACCTATATTGGTGCAATGCCCGGACGCATCGTCCAGACCTTGCGTCGTGCTGAATCGCGTAATCCTTTAATTATGCTTGATGAAGTTGACAAACTCGGACGGGACTTCCGAGGTGATCCTGCATCGGCATTGCTCGAATTACTTGATCCTGAACAAAATAGTGAATTTCGGGATACGTATCTCGATGTCCCATTTGATCTAAGCGAAGCCTTCTTTATTTGTACAGCAAATACACTCGATACTATACCGGGTCCTTTGCGTGATCGTATGGAAATTATCCAACTGAGTGGTTATACCGAACAAGAAAAACTGGCAATCGCTAAACAATATCTTGTTCCACGACAAGTGCGTGAAAATGGCTTACGTGAAACAGAGATCAAGTTTGATGATGAGGCATTGCTAACCATCATTCGTGATTTTACACGCGAAGCAGGGGTACGTAATCTTGAACGTGAAATTGGACGAGCAGCCCGTAAAGTCGTCACACGTATTGCTGAAGGCGATAATGAGGAAGTTCAAATTGATGATGCTCTCGTAGCAGAATTGCTCGGTAAGCCTCGTTTTGGACGGCGTACAGAGCTAAAAGATCGCCTAGAAGTTCCCGGTGTCGTAACAGGTCTCGCATGGACACCTGTTGGTGGTGATGTCTTATTCATTGAAGCAACTGCTATGCCGGGGTCAAAAGGCTTTAAACTCACGGGGCAACTGGGTGATGTCATGAACGAGAGTGGTCAGATTGCGATGAGTTATTTACGCTCACGCATGACCGAATTAGCAATCCCTGAAACCTATTTCAATGAACATGATATTCATTTGCATGTTCCTGCTGGGGCAACACCTAAAGATGGTCCATCCGCAGGTATTACGATGACAACAGCGCTTGCATCGCTCATCACACAACGCCCAACAAGACCCAATTTGGCAATGACAGGCGAAGTTACCCTCAGTGGACAAGTGTTGCCTGTAGGTGGCATTAAAGATAAAGTACTAGCAGCCCATCGTATTGGTGTCGATACCATTATCTTGCCACAAAAGAATGAACAAGATTTGGATGACTTGCCAGATGAGATTCGTAATGAGATGACATTCCACCTTGTGGAGCATATGGATGCTGTCTTGGCGCTTGCTCTTGCTAGTACCGAGCAGCTTGTCACCGAATAGACAGTATTTTGTCAATATGCTGCTATAATATAGGGACACAACAAATGTGTCCCTAATGATGGTTTACTTTACTCGCAAGCAAGGAAGGCATATCTTTTGACTAAAATAATGATCGTAGATGATGATACTGTAACTGTATCTTTATTAGAAACGCTGCTTGAGCTTGATGGTTTTACTGTATTGATTGCGCGACGGGGTGCCGATGTTATCCCTAAAATGACAGAAGAAAAACCCGATGTCATGATGATTGATTATCATTTGACAGATACAGAAGGTGTCGAAGTCATTAAGGATGTGCGCGCACACCCTGATTTTAAAGATATTCCTATTGTGATGGCATCAGGCATGGATATGAGCTACGAAGCCATGCAAGCAGGGGCAAACGAATTTCTGATTAAGCCATTTGAACCATCTGAATTGCCTGATCTATTTAATCGACTAATTTCCGGATAAGTATGAAACTGAGAACGAAATAACGTGGGACGAAGTAAAAAGAGAATGCAGTGGTATCGGGTTGATTTACATATTCATACCCCCGGTAGCATTGACTATAAAGACAAGACTGCAAGCTATATCGACATTTTAAGACGTGCAGAGTATCGTGGCATTGATATTATTGCCTTTACCGACCACAACTCGGTTGGGGGCTATGTTGCTATGCTCAAAGAAATTGAACGCTTAGAATTTCTTGAACAATCTGAGCGAGCATTAGCGGATGAAATGCGCTTACTTGCAGAATATCGGCGTTTATTAGATAAAGTATTGGTTCTGCCGGGATTTGAATTTACCGCGACATTTGGCTTTCATATCTTAGGCATATTTCCGCCACAAACATCCATTCGTTACATTGAGCATCTTTTATTGAGCCTTAATGTGCCACCGAATGTTTTAGAAAATGGCGACCCAGCAGCAGGGGCAACTGCCGATGTATTAGATGCGTATGGTGTCATTGAAGATGCTGGCGGGTTAGCCATTGCTGCCCATGCCAATGCGGCTCATGGTGTTGCTATGCGCGGTTTGAGCTTTGGTGGACAAACGCGCATTGCTTATACGCAAGATAAACATCTCCATGCACTCGAACTAACAGATTTGCACCGCAAAGGACGTGGTAGTACACAACGATTCTTCAATGGTACAAAAGCAGAATATCCACGTCGGATGCACTGTATTCAAAGTTCGGACGCGCACGCACTAGATACTTTCAAAGAAGGTAAAAATACACGCTATGGGGTCGGTGAACGGGTGACAGAAATGTTACTACCTGAACGATCTTTTGAAGCTATCAAGGAGATGTTATCAGGGACAGATTTTTCACGGCATCGTCCGTATAATCCCGATCATCAACCCTATGACTATATTTTAGCAGCGCGTGAAGATGGCGAGAGTTTAGTACAATCTTTCCACGAATCTATGGATCGCCAAGGTGGTAAACTCCATGCTATTGTGGCAGATGTCTGTGCTTTTGCGAATACCAATGGTGGCACAATCTACGTTGGATTAAGTCCGAATAAGCGCAAAGACCCGAAAGGGGTCGAGGATATTAATGATGCGGTCAATGTCTTAGAAACGGAAATTGACCAATTACTAAGTCCATCACTCAATATTGAAATTGATGTACAAGAGGTGCAGGGCGAGAGTGTCATTCGTATTCTTGTGCCTTATGGTGAAGATCGCCCATATGCGCTGAGTGATAATAAAATCTATCTGCGAGATGAAGCTGAAACCAATCTTGCTGTGCGCGATGAAATCGTTAATCTTGTGCGACAAGGGATGGTTTTGAGCAACGGCGATAGCGAATCCACCTTCGATAAACCCCAACCTGATATTGTACGAATCAGTGGGGGTGGCGCATCTATTCCCGATGCCGTATTGCCTGATGAACCTGCTAATGAAAACGAAGCTAACATGACTCCGCCACGTAGCGGTGTCGAAATTTCTGATGTTGAAGAACGTGGTGGTACATTCTATTACACCATGCGCGACTTACGCAACGGTAACAAAGTCAGCAATGTGACGCGCTCATCGGCACGGCGTTTATGGCATTATGCGATCAAGCAACATGAAGGTAATCCTATTAAGATGAATCGCGTTGATTGGGTGGGTGATATTGGTGTATGGCGACGCTATGCCAAAGCAGGTAGCACCCGTTATGATCTCGTACAACGCGAAAACGGTCAGATTCGTGCATTTTATGGCGTAACTGAAAATGGAATGCACGGTAACTGGATGCAATTTCTTGGCGAAGAAGATTAAGTCATAGCCTATCTTGTAAAACCTAAAGGCGACTCGATTAAAGAGTCGCCTTTTTTTATACCTTACGGATTGAGTCTTAAAACATATAAGCTAAATGGAGGTAATGGGGCATCAATCGGCACATAATTGGTGAAACTACCATTTTCATTGATTTCTGGCAGATTTGGTGCGATGTCTGTGCTACTATAAATTACATCAATGCTACTGACACTTGTTAGATGGCTCTCATCAATTGAGAACGTGTAATCACCTGCTTCACGATCATCTAAATTATGAACAACAAGCAGTGTTTCATCTTCTGTATACCGTAAATATCCCCATGCTGCGCGATAAGTCGAATCAACAGCGATTGTCTCGCCATATTGGAGTGCTGGTTGATTATTGCGTAAGTGAATTAAATCGCGGTAGTGGCTGAGTAGCGAGTCAGGATCATTGGTTTGATCTGCAACGGTGTAATCTGCAAAATTACTATCCAGACCCAACCAAGGCGTTACTGATGAAAATCCGCCAAATTCGCTGGCATCCCATTGCATCGGACGACGATAATTAATATCACCACCGCCAGTTGTTGAATCACTCCCCATACCAATTTCTTCGCCATAATAGATAAATGGGAAACCGGGCATGGTCATGATGAGATTGATAACAACCTCATTAATGCCTTCATCTTCGCCAATCGTTGAGAATAAACGCGGCATATCATGGTTTGTTGTGAGGGTTGCAAATGTGCCTGATTCAAACTCGCGCAGTGTATTGGCAAGTTGGCGCTCAATATCGCGCTTATTGCCGAGTTGGGCAGCACTAATGATTGATTCTGCTAAAGCAAATTCAAAGGCAGCATCAACGGAGTCATCATCGGTATAATTTGCAATGACGTTTGATGATGTCACCAAAATTTCACCAACAGTAAAGGCATCTGGTGCAACATCATGAACATAACGATTAAAATCAGCCAGATAAGCACGATTTCTAGGCGAATCAGCCAAAATCGGACGACCATCAATTTCATCTTCAATTACATAGCGAATCGCATCTAAACGGAAACCATCCGCCCCTAAATCATCTAACCAAAAGCGTGCAATATCATTAATTTCGGCAGTGACAGCAGGGTTATCATGGTTCAGATCAGGCATTCGATCCCAAAAAACACCATAATACCATTGATCGCGTACACTATTACGATGCCATGCAACTGCGCCCCAAGGACCTGTATAACCGGGATTTTCATCTTCCCAAACATACCAATCAGTAAATTCAGGATCACCGTTTTCGGAGGCTTCGTACCAAGGATGAACATCGGAGGTATGATTGATAACATAATCTACAATTACATTGATGCCACGCGCATGAGCTTCTTCCATCAACTGACGGAAATCTTCTTCTGTACCATAATCTTGTTCAATTGCACGATAATCAACTGCATCGTAGCCATGATAACTGTCGGCTTCGACAATCGGTAATAACCAAATTCCTGTAATACCTAAATCATCATGGGTATTAGGGTCACCATCATTGAGATAATCTAATTTTTCGATGATACCTTGTATATCACCAACACCATCGCCATCACTATCATAAAAACTCCGTACAAATAAGAGATACCAAACCCGCTCTTCCCACCAATTTGGCTCACGAAAGTCTGTATCTTGTGCGGTAATCGGTAAAACTGTCCCCAATAAAACGAGTGTCATTATCAATAAAATTAACTTCTTCATCTGTACCCTCAAACGACTGTTGATAGATATTCCCAACTATAACGGCAAATAATTAAATACACGAGATCATAATAGGCTTATGTAGCAAAAATCAGAATAAATCTTTATTTATCCTGATTGATTATCTTATGTACACCTGATTAAGGGTTGTTATATGAAAACCTATACCTGAAAGACAACAGTTGCATGGATAATCGGTTGGTTTTGTCGCCAAGATGCTACCGTATCATGTGTTTCAATAATATGGACATCGGGCAAAACATGCCGAATAGCTTGCGCCCATTGCGATGCAGGCGCAATTGAATCGTCCATATCAGGGATGTAGAAATCAGCAACATAATCGCCTGTTTCGCGTTTACGAACAACTTTTTGAGCAGTAACACCTAAAGACATCAAGTGTCGGCACATCGCACGACCTGATAATATGTTCATAGATAACCTTTAGTCTCAATGGATAGTTTGAAGGTTATATAATGATAGAACAAAAGTTCTAATTTGTACAGTTAAAAATGGGTATGAAAAGCACCAATCTGAGAGATCATCATGGGGAGGTAATCATCTCTCAGGGGTGTAATCTATAAATGAGTGACAGTATCCACGATATAATGTTTAAGTGAAAAACTGCCTGTTACAACAGCCGGTAAGGCTTTACGGAATGTTGCCATATGCTCCGTTTGAAAATGAGCATCGAGTGCTGCTTGAGTTTCCCATTCTTCAAAAATTTGAACTTGTGCATCATCCCAAGGATTGAACAAAAATTGATAGGTGATACACCCATCTTCTTGTAAAGTTGCGTCCATCATCGTTTTCATAATGGCTTTAGCTTCTTCGCGTTTATCTGGGTTAATCGGTGCTTTACCGTGTATGATAATCATTATGTCTCCTAAAATAACAAATTAGGGAGTAGATCTGTCCACTCCCTGCAAACCTACCTAAACAGATGATAATGTGCCTTGTTCATATTCTTTGAGAACATTACGTGCAATCACAATATGTTGAATTTCATTTGTGCCTTCACCGATTTGCATCAAGCGTTGATCGCGGTAAATACGTTCAACAGCATATTCACGGCTATAACCAGCGCTGCCATGAACTTGTACCGCATCATAGCTGACACGTTCGGCTACGAGTGTGGCTTTCAACTTCGCTATGGATGCGATTTTGGTATAATCCTTACCTTGGTCTTTTGTCCATGCTGCTTTGTAAACGAGTGCGCGTGCTGCTTCGATTTCCATAGCAGCGTGAGCAATTTTTTCTTGGATCAGTTGCTTACGTGCAATTGGTTCACCGAAAGCCGTGCGTTCCATCGCATATTGCACCATAGCTTCATAAGCGCCTTGTGCCAAACCGAGTGCCAATGCACCAATGCTAATCCGTCCGCTATCTAATGTTTGCATCACATAGTAGAAGCCATCACCTTCTTTACCAATTGTATTGCTGATAGGCACACGCACATTCTCGAATGTCAGCATGTGCGATTTACTGGCATTTAAGCCCATTTTTTTCTCTGGTGGATGTACCGTGAAACCATCACGATCTGTCTCAACTAAGATCAAACTGAAGCCATTTGAGCCTGCCTCAGCATCCGTTCTCACTAAGACAGAAATCACAGGTGCCCATGCTGCATTCGTAATCCATGCCTTTGTGCCATTGATAAGCCAATCATCCCCATCTTTAGTCGCGCGAGTTTGTACGCCACCGAGCAAATCAGTCCCTGCTTGGGGTTCAGTCAAGGCTAATGCCCCCAATACCTCACCACTGGTTAATTGTGGCAACCATTTATCTTTTAAGGCTTGTGTTCCCCATTTCATAATCGGACCACAGCCTAAACCATTGTGCGCTGAAATTGTTAAGCCTGTAGACCCACAAACACGCCCAATTTCTTCTATTGCAATGGATGCGCCTAATGTATCAATATCAATACCGCCATGATCTTCATCCACTTGTAGACCTGTTAAGCCTAATGTGGGCATTTTGTTAATGGCATCCCAATTGAGTTCGCCTGTTTCATGAGCATGTGCTGCATGAGGCTTGAGTTCTTTCTCGCAAAAGTCACGTAAGGCACGCTGAAACATCTTTAATTCATCATTAAGATCAAAATTCATAATAAAATCCTTTTTTAGAGTGTGTGTGCTATGATTATAGGGGAAAGTAAGCTAAGAAACGAGAATAACTTATGGCACGGTTGGTTGCACGCTTAGGCTTTACGCGCTATGAAGCTGATGAATATTATCGTATTGCCTTAAACCTCTACGAGAAGAAAAATCTTGAAGAAGCCATCTTGAATATAAATAGCGCGATTGAGATGTATCCGCGACGGGCTGAATATTATGCAGTACGGGGTTATTTTCGCCTACAAGATGGGCTGATTGATGAACCAGCAGCCGATTTTGAGCAAGCACTCACCATTAATCCCTATGAAGTGCTAGCGAATTATGGCAAAGGAGTTATCGCTTTCAATCAGGAGGTATTTGATAATGCCTTGCAATATTTTATTACAGCATGGGCAGCTGATAGCACACGCCCGGATACCCTATACTATCTTGCTCTGACCTATCATCGTCAACGTGATAATGTGCAAGCCAAGCAATATATGCAACAAGCGGCTGATATTTACGGACAATCAGCCGAAGATGACCGTGATACACGCAAACTCATGAAAAATGCTGAAAAATGGATACGTGAATTTGATAAACTCATTAAAGATGCTGAAAAACGACAAAAAGCTGCTCAAGCAACTGATTCATCAAGTTCTTGAGGGCTAGGGGTGTCGCTTTCTTCCACTGCTTCATTTAGGAAGCTATCAATAAACAGGACAATCACACCAATCACTACAAAGTGATCCGCAAAATTAGATACATTTGAAATTAATCCCGGAATCGTAACATGCACAAAATCGACCACATGATCTAAACGAATACGGTCAATGATATTACCGATTGCACCACCAATTACTAGTGCAAAGGCAATTCGCTGTAATCCCTCTGTAGGTTTTGAACTAACATACATCCACAGTAATGCTATCGTGATTATGACGGCTAAAATTAAAATAATCATATTGCCATCGGATGCCAATCCAAATGCAAAACCTGTATTGGTGGTGCGTGTGATTTGTAAGTAAGGTTGTAGACCCTCTAAAATAGGAATTGTTTGCCCAAGCATAACATTGTTGATAATCCATACTTTAGCCAATTGGTCAATTAAGATAGCCAGTGGTGCAATGATGAGCAGTGGTAGATATTTCTTCAATGACATTTTATTTCCATCAGATATTGTCAAGACTAATGCAGATTGTAAGCGCGAAAAACTTATCCTACCAGTGTAATTGATTGGTTATCTTTTTCGGTATGCTAGACTCATAGATAGATGATGATAATGATAGAAGGATGACACGCATGATGAAATGGATGTATATACTTATTTTAATAATACTCAGTGGTTGTGCAGGCTTTAATCAAATGCAAGCCGACTATATCGAGCAACAAGGAGTAAGCCCTATGTCAGGAAATGCTGATGTTGTATTCGTGCGAGCCGTTAATACAGGTGATAACACATGGACATTCCATGTAACAGTCCAGCACCCTGATACAGGCTGGGATGATTATGCTGATGGTTGGGATGTTGTACTCCCTGACGGTACATCAATTATCCCTAATGCGAATGATGCTTTTACCCGTGTTTTGTTGCACCCACATGATCCTGAGCCATTCACCCGTAGCCAAAGCAATATTATTATCCCTGCGGATGTAACCTCTGTGACCGTTCGCGCCCATGATATTGTTGATGGCTGGGGTGGTCAAGAAATTATAGTTGACCTTACACAAACATCGGGTGATAACTATACTGTAGAGTAAATTTAGTTTCTGAGGGTATCTCATGACATTATATGCGAATAACATTGATGAAGTCGTCACAATTATGGATGATATTCTGCATACATCTATGGCTGATGAAAGTCGGCTTGGTTATTTTGCTGCATTATATCGAACCGTAACGATTGTTGTGCGTGATGAATGTAACCTCGGTTTATTTGAAGATAATGAGCGTATGCGTCGTTTAGATACCATTTTTGCTAATCGCTATTTTGCTGCTTATGATAGTTATCATAAGCAGATCGGTATGCCAAGTGACGCATGGAATGCTTCATTTGAAGTCTGCCAAGATAATAAGCTCTTGATCTTACAACATCTACTATTAGGGATGCATGCTCATATTGCGCTAGATTTAGGCATTGCGACTGCCGAAATTGCCGATGGGGATTTGTCAGAATCACTACAGCGTGATTTTTATCGCCTTAATCATATTTTGACGACCCTCATTGATGTGGTTCAAAAGGAAATAGCAGAAGCATCACCTTTCATCCGTTATTTGGACAAATGGGCGTGGCGCGCAGATGAAACATTTGTTAGCTATAGTATTGATATTGCACGCGATGATGCGCTGAATTTCGCCCAACAATTGATTCAATTACCTCGATCACAATGGGAAGGCGCAATCCGCACACGCGATAATGCAGTTGCGAATATCAGTCGGCAGATCATCTGCTATACAGGTTTTCCATTCAATATTGCCATATGGCTAATAAACCTCCGTGAAAACAAGAATCCACGTAGCGTTACCGAAATGATGAGTAATGAGAAATGGCAAGCAACCGTAGCGCAACGGGTTGAACACCTTGTTGAGGAAGCTGTAGCGCAAGGGCTTGATCTAGGTAAGCGCGATACACAAGTGATGCAGATTCCACAAGAAATCCGCGAATGAACGCAATACAAAACAGCGTACCGATTATCGATACGCTGTTTCAATAAGTCCAAACCTGCTATGCCGTGTGATAGCCGATTTTGAGACCTGTATAAACAGGTGGGTACGCTGCGAACACTCTTCGTCTCAGCCACGCAGGCATATCACGTCCAGCGTTCTTAACCCGCGTTCCCGTCTCTAAAGTGTTGGCCCAAAATATAGTGCCAATCATCACGCACATCGCAGGTATGAAAATAATAACAAACTCAACCTTAACTGCACAGGGATAATACACTAAATTTGATTAGAAAATGTAGATTGAATGTAATGTTTTTATTTTCTTAAAGATAATTGTATCAATAGCCAATATTCAAGTATGGTATTTCGCGTTAAACTTACGCTCACATTCAAACAAAGGGAGATTATCGAATAATGAATATGAAAGAACTATTGGCAGAATTAATCGGTACATTCACACTATGCTTTATTGGGATTGCATCGGTGATCGTTGCACCTCAATTTGGGATCGTAGCACCAGCACTAGGGCATGGGTTAGTTCTAGTAGGTTTGATCTTCGCTTACGGGCATATTTCAGGCGCACAATTCAATCCTGCTGTAACGCTCGGCTTACTCGTAGGTGGCAAAATGGATGCTGTTAAAGCAAGCGCTTACATGCTTGCACAATTCATCGGTGGTGTTATTGCAGCTTATCTCATTGTCGCACTTGTGGGTGGCGCAGAAGGTACTGCTGTGCTTGGCTTTGTTGGCGACGGCAACTTCAACTTTGGTCAAACTACAGGATTCTTAACGGCTGATAATGTTTGGCAAGCAGCAACCATTGAAGGCATCCTCGTTTTCTTTTTGCTGAGTGTAATCTATCAAGGGGCTGTTTATGGTAAAGCAGGTAATAATGCAGGAATTGCAATTGGTTTAACCTTAGCTGCCCTCATTTTTGCTACAGGAGGTATGACAGGTGCATCCGTTAATCCAGCGCGTACATTGGGACCGGTATTGGTGGCAGGTGATTTTAGCTATCTTGTACCTTATTTAGTGGGTTTATTTGCTGGTGGTGCAGTCGCAGGAGCGTTGCATGGATATATTTTAACACCTGAAGCCAGTGTCGAAACACCGGATTACCCATTGACCGCAGACGATCAAAAATAATTCGCACAAAAATAGGGAGCGTATCATAACACGCTCCCTAAGTAATTATTCGTTACTCATCTTCATCTTCTTCGAGTTCAATTAGTGCAATATGGAGTTGCTCTAATTGACCTTCTTCTGGACGTGATGGCGCACCTGCCATAACATCTGCACCTGTTTGCGTTTTAGGGAATGCAATCACTTCGCGGATATTGGGTTCGCCAGCGAGTAATGCACACACGCGATCCAAGCCCCATGCAATCCCACCATGAGGAGGCGCACCATATTCAAAGGCTTCGATAATGTGCCCAAAATCTTCCATTGCTTGTTCCATCGTCAGACCAATTAATGGGAAAATTTTCTTCTGATAATCACGGTCATGAATACGAATACTACCCCCAGCAACTTCATGCCCATTACAGACCATATCGTATTGGCTACCGCGTGTTTCCCCCGGCTTTTCTTCGAGAGTATCGGCATCTTCTTGCATAGGCATCGTGAACATATGCTGTGATGGATCCCAACGTTTTTCGTCTTCATTCCACATAAACATCGGGAACTCAATAACCCAGCAATAAGCTAGAATATTGGGATCAAGCAGACCCAGTTCGTTTGCTAAATAAGGACGCAGTGCAGCGGTTACATCCCAACAAACTTCGCGTTTATCACTGACAAATAGTAAGAGATCAGATGTTTCTGCTCCTACCATCTCAAATAATTCCATTTTTTGCTCAACAGTGAAAAACTTACCAATAGGTCCCGAAACTTCGCCATCTTCTTCTTCAGGCATTGCTATCCATGCCAGACCCTTAGCACCTGCTTTTTTAGCGAGGTCTTCGAGGTCTTTGGTAAAGGCTTTCAGTTTGGTTTTACTCATACCTTGTGTGATCTTTGGCGCACGGATACATTTTACAGGTTTACCTGCTTCAACATTGCTCACGAAGACAGAGAAACCACTTTTACCTGCAAGTTCGCTAACATCAACAGCTTTCATCCCATAACGGATGTCAGGACGGTCAACGCCATACCATTCCATCGCATCTTTATACAAAATACGCGGGAAAGGGGTGTGCATCAGGGTTTTATCAGGTGCAACAGTTGCTACAAGCTCGGTCATCATCTTTTCATTGAGTGCCATAACATCATCGCGTTCAACGAAGCTCATCTCAAGATCGAGTTGTGTAAATTCAGGTTGACGTTGACCGCGTAAATCTTCATCACGGAAACAACGCGCAATCTGGAAATATTTCTCAACACCTGCCACCATTAACATTTGTTTGAGTTGTTGTGGTGATTGTGGCAGCGCATAGAATTTGCCCGGTTGTAGACGACTTGGCACTAAGAAATCACGCGCACCTTCTGGCGTTGTCTTGAACAAAATCGGTGTTTCGACTTCTATAAAATCTTGCTTATCGAGATAATCGCGGATGAACTTAGTCATACGATGACGCAATATGATATTTTTTTGCATTTTCTGGCGACGCAAATCTAAATAGCGATGCTTCATCCGTACATTTTCGTCTAAGCCTTCTTTTTCAATGCGTTCATCATCATTAATATAAAATGGCGGTGTTTTTGAAGTATTCAACACATTGATTTCAGTCGCAGCAATCTCAATTTGTCCTGTTGGGAGCGTATCATTTTTAGTTTCGCCCGGACGCGCAACCACTTCACCAATGACTTGAATGACATATTCATTGCGTGTGTTATCGGCAGCCGCATGCGCCGCTTCCGCTAAATTCTGATCAATCGTAACTTGTGTAATGCCCCAACGGTCACGTAAATCAATAAAAATAATGCCACCTTGATCGCGCCGACGATTGACCCAACCCGCCAACGTCACGTTCTGCCCGATATGCTCTTCGCGGAGTTCTCCGCAGGTGTGCGTTTTTAACATAATTTCTGATGCTCCTCATAATGCTTTTTAGGGGTCATAAAGGTTCACAGAACATCGTATCATAATTTCTATTAGATGAAAAGTAACCTGATTATCAATCAAAAAATTCCAGCACAAAGCATAACATGCCGTATGCAATGTTCAAATAGGTATTATGCAAAGGAGATAACGGGCGACTTGCACAAATTTAGATTGTTTCAGCCATTACCCAGATACCAATACGCTTCAAAGGTAAGCTCACAAATGCTGTAATAGATGTTAAATCTGCTTCACCGTCGTAAACCCGTTTGACTTTATACTCGGGGAAATCAAAATACTCCACCACTGATCCATCAATGAAAACGACTTTGCTCAAATCATCTGATATAACAACTTTGAGCCTTTTTGATGGCAATTGTGCTTGAATGTTTACAAGGTCTTCATAGCTTACATTATGAAATTGCCGATATTCACTGGTTAAATGACTCGCCAATATTTCTTGAATGGGGGTTACAGCCAGTTGATTGTTATCGAGTAACATTAACTCCATCGGCACAGACATCATACCAGCCCAATCCGATTGTGGGTCATTATCGTCGCGTGTTTCTTGTAGCCACCCCATCATGATGCGTCGTCCCTTATCATCTTCAAACGATAAAGGCGCATACAAGGGGTGATTGCCCAATGTACCCTGTGTTTCTACAATAAAATGATTATTCCAGAATAAGCCTACAAAATATTCAACATGCGATGTTGGCATCAGTGAGACTAGTAATACCCATTTATCGCCTAATTTGAAGAAGTTTGGACATTCATAAACATGCTCATTCTGAGCCTCATTGACATATAAAGGCGCAACATAACGCCAATCATATAAGGTTTCGCCTTCATACAATAAAACAGCCTCTGCGCCATTCCCCGCACCTGTCCCGATAACCATCTTCCAAAGTCCATCTTGCTGCCATACATAAGGATCACGAAAGCCTGCATAGGTCAGGTCAGAAGGCATTTCAAGTTGTATAGGATTCGCATCAGATTTTTGCCATGTGGATAAATCATCATCGGTACTAGTCGCTATACAGACCGTTTGATATTCATGTAATCCACCGCGTACGCCCGTGTAGATAATCGTTGCGACACCGTTATCATCAACTAAACATCCTGACCAAATACCGCGTTCATCATATGTGTCAGTAGTAGGTGATAAAGCGATTGGCATATCTCGCCAATGGACAAGATCATCACTCATCGCATGTCCCCAATGAATTGTACCCCATTCAGGTGCAAGTGGATTATGTTGATAAAATAGGTGATATTTACCGCGCCATTGCACCAAGCCATTTGGATCATTCAGCCAATTTTTTGGCGCAGTATAGTGAAATCTCGGGCGGAGTGGGTCTTTTGTTATCGAGCGACGTGATACTGTGATGTTTGGCATATTATGAAACCCTAAAATGGACAATCAATATTACCAGCATAGCAGCATGGATGAGTTTGATCTATAGAGTTTTAATCAACGCTCTCAATTTGCCCCTTTTCTTGTCTACACTTGAACTCTAAACTTACGCCTTATCAACAGATAAAGGCATTTAGCACATGGAACATCCACAAGACGAACAAACAACCCATAAACTCACCCAGATTTTGTCACCAGATTTCACATTTACCAAACGGCAACTCGGGATTGCATTAGCGCTAGTCGGGAGCATCGCATTTTTAGGGATTCTTGGCTTAGATGTAATTGGTGGTGGTCGAGAAGGGGGGATAGGACCCGCACAAACGGCTGCATTAGTTGTGATGGCGTTGCTTACGCTTGTTGGTTTCTCATTAATCCCTCTCGGAGATGATCCTGCATGAAGCGCCTCCATCTTGGCTTAATGAGTCTCGCAACCTTCATTTTAGTATTTGCAAGTCTTGTTTTTGTTGCCTATAGCTACAATCTAATTACCTTCCCTTATGATTACGATCAAGGTGAGGGCTTTGAATTAGTTGATACCATCTTATTTAGTGAATTTCGTTACCCTTATCAAAATACAGATCAATATCCTTATTATTCTAGTAATTATCCACCGCTTTATCATGTGATAGCTGCACCCTTTGTTTGGATATTCGGTGAAGCCTATTGGTATGGACGCTTACTCAGTGCGATATCAACAGTCATTGCTGCACTTGCGATTATGTTCGCAGTCAATCGAGAAACATCGCATCGTTGGATTGCGGTTTTATCAGGCTTGGCTTTTCTATCATCGAATACGGTCTATCATATTGCGCCACTATTCCGACAACATATTATGATGGTGATGTTCGAGACGCTTGCAATTGTTTTGCTCGCACATGCCATCCCCAAAAAGCAAAATCGTCTAATTCTGACTGGATTACTGCTACTTATTATCGCTGGTTATACCAAACAACTCGCTGCGATTACAGCTTTAGCAACAATCGCATGGATGCTATTACGCAATCCCATTCGTGGCATAAAATATACACTGGGATTCACACTCGTTGGCGGTTTAATTTTTGCGTGGCTAACAGTTGATACCAACGGCGAATGGTGGCGACAAACAATCGTTGCGAATGTCAACGAATTTAATCCCTTTCAGACCTTCGGCTTGACCTTACTCTGGCTCAGATTACACGTTTTGCTCATTATTCCAGCCATACTGATGGTACTCTATGATCTCTATTTTAATCGCTTATCACTCTATAGTGTTTGGTTTGTGATGGCGACAATCTTAGGCGCATTTGGGAGTGGAACATGGGGTGCAGGTGATAGTTATTTTGCAACCAGTATTGCAGCGATGTGTATTTTAAGCGGCATTTTCTTGGGGAGAACCTTACAAAATGGATGGTCACTCCAGTCAAATAATAGATATATAGGTTTATTAGCACCTATAAAAGCTAGTAAAACCATTTTGATGCCAGTAATGCTCATTCTCATTCCAAGCCTATATATCGGATATGGCATCATGACCTTCAAAATGCCAACAGAAGGCGCTGTTTTTGGTGAGATTGCATCTGTATTTAATATTCAACCGAATGTTTTTGATCGTCATTATGATAGTGCCAGTTATGATGTTTTGGGCTATGCTAATATCGGTCATTTTGTGACGAAAACGGATATTGAAAATGGTGATTACATTGTCGAACTCATCCGCCAAACAGATGCGCCTGTGATGAGTGAGGAAGCAGGCTTTAGCATCGCTGCTGGACGTGATGTCATCACCAACCCAACGCAATTGCGTAATTTATGGCTCAATGGCTTATGGAATGGGGATGAATTATTAGCCGAAATAGAGAATCAATCTTTTGGCATGATTATTTTTCGCGCTCAATTTTATCCTGTGCCTGTTTTAGAAGTTATCGGACAAACCTATACCATTGAAGAAACGGTCACACTCAATGGCTTCGAGTATTTGATCTTGCGCCCATTAGAATAAGAAGAATCATCCGTAATACAGAATGATTCTCCTTATCATATTAATGATTCTCAAAAATCTTCATCTAAGCCAAAACCGCTCCGTCGTGAATTGGATGAGCCTAATCCCAGAGGGCGACGTTGTTGTAGGAAGCTCCCATCCATTTTCATCTGACGGAGCAAGCTATCAATTGAGGCATTGAGCATATCAACGGTTACTGTTGTTTTATGCTCATGTGCAGCGAGCATCCGTGCATGTAATGCAACCTCACGCACAAATGCGCCGGGCTGTTTGAGGAGTTTATGGGTAATATCACCATGATTTTCTACCCATTGTTCAGCCATATAATGTTGTAACATTTGCTTGGCGATTGTCTCATCTTGAATGGTTGGCACAACAAAAATGCGATCCAAACGCCCGGGACGTTTAAAGACCCGATCATCAATAGCTTCTGGATAATTGGTCGTGGCAATCATCAATGTCCCTTTGCTGTTATTGGGACTTTCGATGCCATCTAATACATTGAGGATACGCGCTTTATCATCACCTCGTAAATACGCATCAATTTCTTCAACAATCAATAAGGTGGGTAAATTAGCAGAAGCAACTGCTTGAAAGGCGCGTTGCATTTTCTCAAATGTTGCACCATCACGATCACTCCCACTGACATACACCACAATGCGCCGTTCATTAAGGGCATGTTTTGCAAGAGCAGCGCAGAGCATCGTTTTACCTGTACCGGGGACACCAGCCATTAACAACTTCCGAAAGGGCGTTAATTTGAGCTTTCGGTAAATATCAACACCATCGCTAAAGAAGGCTTCAATATCATCCATGATAGCCGTCTTGAGGGTCTTATCTAGAATAACATCATCCCATGATACAGTGGGGTCAAAAAAGGCTTCTGTACCCCCAATGATATAAACATCCCGACGACGGCGAATACGTGGGCGTACCGCACGCGCACAAATGGATTCAAAATTTGCCCATGTATCGAGACGACCTTCAGGAACGAGGGCAATCGCCGTTAAATCTTGAACATCATCATCAATATAAGAACTGGCATAGATCACATCAAAGGTTTCTTGTGTGGTCTCGTCTGTAAATTTGAAGATGAACGCGCCCGCCGTTGCTGTTAAAACCATTTTACGCCCGCGTGACCCATAATCACTAATCGGCACAATCACATCTGATGAAATTGGCTCATAGCCACTGTAGCGAGCCTTACCGCGTAATTTACGGTCAATTTTAACTTTATCTTGTGCAATTTTGTTGCTACATTCAGACGATGCCCAGATTGTCATGTAAGGTGCGTCGCCGTAGTGTGTAGCCCATGTTTGGCTTGCCCATTCTACAAGACGTTCGTATCGCATTTCGCCACCTTTATCTTTTGTTCTTGGCTTACGAAATCCAAAGTTAACGCCTCCTGTACGTCGTCGTGTTGGACGAAAACGACGATTCGATTTTGATGAGGTCATACCATAACCAGAATTTTGTCATAAATTTATGTAAAATACTAACTATTCCACACTAGGGTATCATATCATAAGCAACTTTACATCAAGAAAGGCAAAATTATGACGACACTATATGTCACACATTCACAATATGCCGCACACAAAATGTTAGACCATCAACATCCTGAACATCCCGGACGTATTGAGGCTGTTTGGGATGTTTTTGAGGCTGCAAACTTAACACAACGTCTGCAAACCAGTACACCAGAGGCAGTCAGCGATTCGCAAATTCTGCGCGTTCATACTCAAAAACATCTTGATACATTAGCAATGATTAGCAAGCAAGACAGTATGATGATGTTCGATCAAGATACGTATGCCTTGCCTCAATCGCCCTATATCGCCCGATTATCCGCAGGTGGTGTCGTGGCGGCTGTTGATGCAGTGATGACAGGGCAAGTTGATAATGCACTCGCAGCAGTGCGCCCACCGGGACATCATGCAACACCAACCCGTGCAATGGGATTTTGCATTCTCAGTAATATTGCGATTGGCGCACGCCAAGCACAAGCTGTTCATGGCGCAAAAAAGGTCATGATTGTGGATTATGATGTGCATCATGGTAATGGCACACAAGATGTCTTTTATGATGATGATAGTGTCTTATTCGTCTCAACCCATCAGTATCCTTATTATCCCGGAACAGGTGCAATCAATAATATTGGGCAAGGGACAGGTATCGGTACAACCCTCAATATTCCGCTACGATCTGGTCATGGAGATGATAGTTACAAAGCGATTTTTGAACGTGTCATCCGTCCAGCAGCCAAACGCTTTCAACCTGATTTAATCATGGTATCAGCAGGTTTTGATGCCCATCATGTTGATCCATTAGCAATGATGCGCCTCACACATACAGGATATGCCCACCTTACCCGTGATTTAAAGCAAATGGCAGATGAACTCTGTGATGGCAAAATCGTCTTTGTGATGGAAGGAGGTTATGATTTACCGGCGCTTGCACATGGCATGCGGAATATTGCTCATGTCTTGCTGGCAGAAGATGAAATTAGCGATTTTTATGGTGAGGCGACGGGTCGTAGCCCTGATATTGAGCCACTCATTGAAGACTTACTCGCATTACATCAATTATAATTTTGATGACACATCACAAAGGGCGTACTATATTTACAGTACGCCCTCTTAAACCTATAGCTAACTTTAGACGATGTCATCAATGCGATTGCGTAGATCAGCGAGATCACGTTGATAGCGTTCTAATTTGATCTTTTGATCGCCATAACGTGCTGATAAAACCTCTAAGCGACTAAAGACAGGTGTTAGGATGTGATTGCCATATTGTGTCAAGCGTGTCCGCTCTTTTTTGGTTAATTCATTGAGCGCTTCATGATAATTTTTGATGAGTGTATCAATCCGTCCATTGAATTTATCTTTGGTATCTTGTGAGATACGGCGTACATACATCAACGCAGGCACACCTGCAATGACAGCGATTGCACCACCAACAACAGCAATCGGTAGCGCGAGTGTTGCTGCGCCGACACCGACTAAAGGTCCCGGTGCTAACAAAGCAGCAATCACAGCCACAACACCACTGACTGATGCGAGTGCTGACATCTGGAAACTACCCATATTGTCATCGAATGCTTGTTTTAACTCACCAATAACTTCACCTGATGAATAAGATTTGAGTTCACTTTCAGCCATACGGATGGCATCTTGTAAACCTTGACGTTGTTCAGCATAGATATTGCTATCCAAACCACTGGCTTCTTTTTCCATCAAATCTTGTAAGCGATTTAGACGATCAATCACACCGCGCCAGTATAAGCGGCTTTGGTCAACAACTGCATTAATATAGCCACTCGCTGCATCATTAATATCACGCAAGGAACGCCCAATAACGACTTCTTGGAACTCGCTTTGGAGTTTGTTTTGATCGCCACCGCGCCCAATATTGCGAATGGTGAGATTATTATCAATGAAATTAATCCCCCGTGACCGCACAGTTTCCAAAACTGTCACAATTTCAGCAGAGGCTTCTTTCATGCGTTGTTCTAAGCCTAGCGATTGTTGCTCTAGTTCGCTTTGGACATCTTTAACCTTGGTGATGTCAACACTAACAAGACTTTTCTTTTGAGCAATACCGTCTTGGTACGATTTGATGATGCCTGTAACCGTATCTAACTGTGCCATCAATTTTTGCTTCGCAATCGGTGCTTCTGCATAGACACCGCGTAGATGAGCTTTAACGGCTGATATATTACCAGCGTCTGATTGTGTTTCACCTTTAGCAATTGCATCTAATGAATCTTTAGCAGACACCATGAAGATTAAAGGCGTAAAATCAAGCGTTTCTCGTACTTGATTTTCAATGAAACGGCGCACTTCAATTTGCTCGCTGGGTTTCAGTAAATCAACTTGATTCACCACAAGGATAATTTTCTTGTTATAGCTCTTTGCTAATTCCAAGTAAATGCGTTCTGTATCTGCAAATGCGTGTTTTGCACTAATCAAGAAAATGACTAAGTCACTACGATGAAGAAACTCTTTAGCGATAGATTCATGTTTTTGGAATACTGAACCTGTCCCCGGTGTATCGACAATCGCAACACCCGGTGCGCCTGTATTGGGATGCGCCCACTCACGTAGTGCATTATCAATAACTGTTGGATTGCGGTCTATTTGCTCATCATACCGAATGAGTTCGATGTATTCAGTCGTCGGTGTAATACCAATTGGGAGCAATTTCTCCCCAATTAGTGCATTAACAAAGGATGATTTTCCTGCATTAAATTCACCAATGACAGCGACCATGAAAAACATATTGCGTAAATCATTGGACATATCACGCAATTTTTTAATATCGTCTTGTACATCTTCCCCATCGGCTGCTAACGTTAATGCAACATCGTCAATGACTTCGATTACCTTTTCTCGCAAGGCAGCAATAGGTCCTTCGAGTGTTGTCGTTACTGGAGTTGTCAATGTTTCCTCGCTTTCTTTACAATATTACGCCGAAAATTTTACGCTTACCCAGTGCATTCAAGGCTTCTTCAAGTTTACTGATGTCTTTCGCGTTACTATTCAAGCGTTCAAGTTGTTCATCTTGGGTACGTGCTTGCGCTTCGACAAGGCGCGTTAATGGATTGATGGTCTCACGGCGTAATTGCATGCCATATTCAATCTGCTTATCGGCAGCTTTGGTCAAAATTTCTGTATAGCGTGCTTGTAATTTCAGCAAGCGATTAACGTATTGCGTATGAATAATGCGTCCACGTAAGGGCAAAACAGCAAAACCGAGTAGGGCTGCTGATAACAAAATTAGCAGTGAAATGGTTGCGAGTGGAATATCGGTTGCACTATCGACAAAATTCCAACCATACATCAGGGCAATAATTAGAATCACCATGAATAATTCCCAAATCGCAAGATACACCAAGGTATTACGGCGTACACTTTCTAATTTTTCAGTTTCAACAGTTTGTGCTTCACGTTCAATCGCATCCAGATCATCCCGAATATCTTGTAAGAATGAACGATCATAGGTTGCGGGTGCTTGGATTGTCCCAATGACTTTTTCTCTAATATCAGCCGGTAAATTTGAAACTTCCTTGTTGCCATATTTCACAAGATCATCTAAATCTTGCATATCTTGCCCCTCAAGCCGAGGTGCGAGCTTACCTGCTTCACTTGGAATTTCATCTATCGGTTCAAATACGTTATAGCGATTGAACACACCCTGCATAAATGTTGGGGTATTATCGCGGCGCAATAAGCGTGCTAAACCAAATAATTCCATCATCCCACGTCCGAGCGAACTTAATGCGCGTGAAAACTGGAAAATTTCTAAGATCGCATCTGCGCTGCGTTCGCCTGTCTGACGAAAACGCGCTTCAACTTCCTGATTAACAGCCCGCACGACGCGCTCTTGCTGGTTTTTCTGTGAGAGTAGTTGCTGGGTGATATTTTCTGAAATGTTGCGATACCGATCAAAGGTGCTTTGATTACTACGCACAGCATGTAAAGCGCCATCATGAACAGTTTGTACAATCTGGAGCGGTGTTTGTAATTTCTGCCGTAGCCGATCCGCATCACCGAGTTGCTTATTAATATAATCTTCAACTTGGTTCAGACCACTTTCTTTCCACAAGGTTTTATCGAGTTCATCACCTTGCCGTGCTTCAAACCCTTTTTTTGCGCTTACAAACCAAATGACAGGTTCAAAACCTAGCTTATCTTTACTTTGATTGGTCACATACTGTTTAACAGTCTCGCGCTCGCTGTCATCAATCAAATCCGCTTGACTGATAACAATAATGACCTTTTTGCCATATTCCTTGAAGGTTTGCATATATTCAAGGTTACGTTGCGTCATGGCTTGTGTGGCTAACATCACCAACAGCACAACATCCGCACGATGCAAAAATTGGCGCGTTGTCTCTTCATGATCTTTAAAAATTGATTCAAGACCGGGTGTATCGACAAAACTCACCTTACGTAATAAGGGTGATGGGTAAAAGACAGTATCAACATCACCTGCCGTCCCCATATTCCGTGCATCTTCGCCCCAGCGTAAAATGCTGATGCGATCAGTCGTAGGTACAGGACCTATTTTCAGGAAATCTTCTTCTCCAAGCAAGGCATTGATAATGCTTGATTTCCCTGAACTAAAAGGACCTACTAAAACCATCAAATACGGATGGTCGGCGTGGAACAAGGCATCTCGGACTTGTCCGATGCGTTGTTCGTCCATATTGTCGATACGAGGCAAGATCTCCAACATATCCGTGATGAGTTGATACTCACGTTGTCGGATTGCTTCATAATCTTGAATAAGCTTGGGTTCTGATGCTACTTCAGACAACTTTGTCCCCTTATTCGCTAATTGTTAATACAATAATCCGCAAAATTTTGCGAATTCAGTATACTAATGATTAATCAGGATAACTGTAATTAAAATATGATACAACATTGAACTCATCCTACTTCATTTTTAATAGAGAGTCATTAAAACGGATTAATCATGACCGATAAATTGCAACAACTCCAGCTTGATCTTTTAATTGCTATGGACGCCGCGCGTGATCGTGTTGATGAAGATAGCGATCCAATGATGATGTTTCGGCATATTGTGCGCTTACTCAAAGTCTATTTTGAAGCAGATGCCAGTAGCGTAATGTTGGTTGATGTCAAAACAGGTGAGACCGAATTACTAGCTGCTGTTGGGATGCCACAAGATATGGGGCTTGTCCTAACGGCTGATGCAATGGCTTTTGAAACACCTCAGCCATTACCGAGTAGTGCTTGGAAATATACTCTCGGTTTAAGAATTTATATTGATCGTGAAAAAACAGTTGCAGGTGGCATTGTGCTTGCGCGTGATAATGCTGCTTTTGAGCAAGATGCGATTGATTTGCTAAAAATCGCAGAAAGCCAAATTGATTCTGCTGTTGTACAAGCCCGTACCATGTGGCGACTTGCAGAACGAAATCGAGAACTAGAAGCCATTTATCAGATTGATCGCTTACGAGATGACGCTGCTGATGAAGATACCTTATTTACTAGTTTTGCTAAATTATTAATGGGACAATTTGAGGGCACATTCTGTCAAATTATCCTTACACATCAAGAAACAGGACAACGTCAAACGCGCTCACTTATTAATGACCATCCTTTGTCAGAGCGAGCCTTGAATCAAATGACGGAACTTACGCGCGATATTCAGACAACAACGATTATGCCTGTTCCTGCCGAATTTGGGAATATTTATCTACTGGCAGCCCCATTTATCATTTCAGGGCGACGCTTAGGGGCTGTTATCGTCGGACGCAGACGCGAATTTGCCATTCGGGATACCCGCTTACTGATTGCCATGACAAGCCAAATGGATTCAGCCATTGCAAAAAGTCGCACGGCTACAGAACTTGCCCAACGGACTCATGAGCTTGAAACGATCTATCGTATTGATAAAATCCGCGATGAACAACATGATTTTGACCAGATGTTACGCATGATCTTAATCGAACTATGTGATGTTGTCGTGAGCGAATTAGGGTATCTTGTACTCTATAATACTGATAAGCAAGAACCACTCGAAATTCGCACAAGTGGCGACGATGAAATATTGCTTGAAACAGACTATATGCAAGTGATAGAACGCACCGCAAATGAAGCCCTTGATAGTGAAGATATTGTGACTTATTCAGAATTAGAAGGAACAGTGACCTCCATTATTGCTGTACCACTCATTCTTAATTCTCAAGTGATGGGTGTTTTTGGTGCAATTAATAGTCAGCACCTTTATGGATTTTCTGAAGACGAAGGGCGCTTGCTCAAGGCGATCACTAGTCAGCTAGATTCCGCAGTATTTGAACGCTTGGAACGCCGTCGGATGCGTCGTGTCCTCAGTCGCTCAGTTGATCCGCAAGTGCTAGAAGCTATTCTGCAACGTGCGGATGATAGCTTATTAGCAGGTGAACGGGTTGTGTTATCCGTGTTATTTGCAGATTTACGCGGTAGTACCGATTGGGCAGAGCGCACTGAACCAGAAGAATTGGTCGCATCACTCAATACATTTTTGGGCATGATGACCGATGTTATTTTCAAACATGGCGGTACACTTGATAAATTCGTGGGGGATGAAGTCATTGCTTTGTTCGGTAGCCCTGCTCATATGCCCGATCACGCACTTAAAGCCTCACAATGTGCGATAGAAATGCAGATGGTGCATCAAAAGATATGTGCAGAATTTGAAGCACGCGGCAAAGAATTACCCGTAATGGGGGTTGGTATTAGTACCGGTGAGGTGATTGCTGGTGAATTTGGTCCCCCAATCCGCACTGATTATACAGCAATGGGACGTGTGATGAACCTAGGCGCACGCTTATGCGGAACAGCCGAAGGCTCACAAATTGTCATTAGCGAAAATACATATAATGATATTAAGCAGCAAGCGCGTGTGCGTGAGCTTGAACCACAACCTATGAAAGGAATTCAGCGTGTCGTAAAACCTTACGAATTGCTGAGTATCACAGAATGACTCTAAACGACTCTATCCATTATAAAAATAAGCAACTCTATGTTGATAAGATTGCTGTCAACGATATTGTGACTCACATGGGATCACCAACATATATTTATAGTTTAGCACGCACTATTGGTAATTATCAAAGGATTGAAACTGCGTTTGCCCACTTAAATCCTCATATTCATTACAGCGCAAAAGCCAATGGCAACTTACAAATTTTGCGAGCGCTCATCAATGTCGGTGCTGGAATTGACTGTGTAAGCGGTGGTGAAATCTATAAAGCGCTACACGCAGGCGCATCGGCTACTGATCTTGTATTTGCAGGAGTTGGGAAATCTATTGATGAAATCCAATTTGCTTTAGAAAATCAGGTCGGTTGGTTCAATGTGGAAAATATCCGCGAGCTAGATCATATTAATCGAATCGCAGGATCACTGGGTCGCACAGATGTCAAAATTGCTTTAAGACTTAATCCTGAAGTCACTGCAAATACACATCCTTATATTGCAACAGGACATGGCGGAGCGAAGTTTGGTTTAACGGCTAAAACCATCGCCCATATTTTACAAAATCAAGATGATTGGTCATATCTCAACTTTGAAGGCTTGCATTTGCATGTAGGTAGCCAATTAGGGGATACATCCGCCACACGGCAAGGCATTGAAGCCGGATTACAACTGATCCAACCATATGACTCAATTACAACCTTGAATATCGGTGGTGGGATTCCTGCGCCTTATGATTCGGCTGAAATCCCGTCTGTAGAAGATTTTGCCCAAGCCGTTACACCACTTGTAAAAGGTTACAAGCTCATCCTAGAACCCGGACGCAGCATTATTGCCGATGCAGGGATTCTCGCAACACGGATTAACTATATCAAGCAACAAGCAGGGCAGGTCTTTTACATTGTCGATGGAAGCATGACCGAACTTATCCGCCCGATGCTATACCAAGCCAAGCATCAGATTGTGCCTGCAAACCTAAAACAAGACGGACGGCATAGTGTTCAAGTTGTAGGACCTGTGTGCGAAACAACCGATGTACTTGGACGCGATATTGATCTTCCTGATATGCAAGTAGGGGATATTGTTGCCATCTTAACAACGGGGGCATATGGTGCAGTCATGGCAAGTTCATATAACGCTCGTCCGCGCCCTGCCGAAATTGTCGTATCAGAAAATGGGGATAATTGGCACATCGCCCGTAAGCGAGAAACCTATGAAGATCTAATCCGTGATGAGATTCTCGATTAAGTCAGCCACTCATCCGTTTCAAAATCACCGTATTCTTGAATTGCACCAAAAATATGTTGGATAAATTCTGTACTCTGCACCGTGAGGGTACAGATACCATGCTCAAGCCGATTGCGACTGCGCCCAGAACTCTTAACAATTTGTGTTTTACGTAAATTGCCTCTTGGTAATGCCAGTATTGTGAGCCAATAATTTTCGATTGCTGTAATATTATCTGCTATTGTCGTATGACAATGAATTTTGACTGTAACCGTCTCATCGGGTACTTGGAGCGCATCGCGTAAAAAACGCATGAATACTTTAATCATTTCAACATCACTATTTGCAAAGATAATCGCATTACGATTTGATTTTGCACCTTCTGCCCAATACAGCATACAACCAATAATATGTAGTGGATCATTTTCGCGTGCTTTGATACGCCCTCGTTGTTGATATTCTTTTCGTTGAGTTAAACCTTTTGCTTGATTGGTCTTTGAGCCTTTATTATTTTCACCGTAATAGACTCCACGTTCTTTATTAATAGCGTTTTGCTCAGGCGTAAGTTGAATATCGTGACACCAATTATGGGCAGAACCTTTGGAGATACCGAGTTCTTCCGCAATTTGGCTATACGACCAACCTTCTATACGTAAGCCTCGTGCAATCAATCTTTCTTCGTCTTTTGGCTTAACCATCACTTTAACCAATCTGGATTATCAAACCCTAAATATTCTTGAATTGCACCAAAAATATGATGTTGTATTTCTGTACTACTAACACCTATGGCACAAATACCATTTTGATAACGTGTTTTACGCGATTTTGTACCCTCTTTAACTTGCATTTTTACAGTGCAATCCGACGATAAATTGAGCCAATCTAGCCAATAAGATTCAATACGGTTAATCTCTTGCTTGTCTTTGGTGTGGTGCATGATACGGAGATAAATATTGCTATCAGAAACATTAAACTCTTGGCGCAGAAAACGCATAAATAATCGCAGCATATGAGGGTCTGTATTGGTAAACTGAAGATTGTTTCGACCTTTTGCACCTTCTCCCCAATATAACATACACGCCTTTAGATGAATTATTGACCCTTCCCTTGCCCGTTGTCGACCTGCTTCTTGGTAAGCAATACGTTGTTTCAGAGCATCTTTTTTGGTTTGTTGAGCAGCATTATGACGTACTAACCAATGTGGGTCTTCCGCAGC
>JBAUIA010000311.1:0-7656 GCA_049680565.1 Phototrophicaceae bacterium | reverse complement strand
TAATATACAACTTGATACCGCAATCGAGCGAAAAGAATTAAGCTCCTAAGCATTAGGTAGGCTACACGCGCATCGACTTTTGATTTATACTAATTGTGAATAGTTGCACAAAGTAATCAAAGTGGTGCGTGATGAATGTTATTTTGGCTCATGGTGTTTTAGGGTGGTACGATGAACTCATCTTTTTGGGGGTCATCGTCATTTTCTTTGGTTTGATGTTCATTAGCTGGTTTCGTAGTCGGGGTGATAATTACGAGACAACGGACTTAATGCCACCTGCCCCTGATACGCCCGACGCTGATACATCTGAACGGTTTCAACTTGATTAACACTATGAAACCTTATTATCGCCTTGCCTTATTATTATTCTGTTTGGTATTCATCAATGGCATACCTGTACAAGCTCATGGCTACATTGTCCGTAGTATTCCTGAAGATCGTAGCACGCTTGAACGCCCTCCTGCACGGATTCAATATTGGTTTAGCGAAGCCCTAGAACCTGATTTTAGTGCCATCAACCTTCGCAATGATCGTGGTGATATTCTGGCATCAGGCGCAGTTGATGACAATGATGATAGCTTGCTGACCTTGCGCGTGCCGCAAGATTTACCAGATGGGGCATATATCGTAGAATTGCGCCCTGCTTTTGCGAGTGATGGTCATGTTGTTGCTGAAAGCCGCGTATTTTTCGTGGGCGAAGAAATTGGGGGTGTTTTTGGACAAGCTGCCTCCGACCAAGCCATTTTCCTTGAAGTGGTCTGGAAAGCGATCCTCATCAATTCGACCTATGTCTTATTTGGCGCAGCGATGCTCTACGCCTATATCCTTATACCTGTCTGGGGTAACAAGCGCTATCCACAAGGCTTATTACCGCCGCGTGTGATGCAACGCCTCAATTGGATGATGGGGATTGGTATTACGCTTGCGGTACTTGCGAATGTCATGGGATTACTCCAGCAAAGTATGGTTTTTTTCGGCACATCGCTCGATCTGGTGCTATCGGGCAATTTATGGCAAGTAGTACGGATAGGCTCGCGCTTTGGTGATGTTTGGAATTTCCGTATGTTGATTCTACTTGCGATTATTATCATGCACGCAGCAGGCTTATATTATCGCGCAAAGTTCCCCAAAGTTGTCCGCTCATTTTGGGTAGCAAATACCTATTTGCTCGCCTTGCTGATTGGCGCTCAAGCGGTGAATAGCCATGCAGCAGGGTCACTTGTCATGCCTTGGAATGCAATTCTCGTCCATTGGTTACATGCTTTATCTGTTGCCTTTTGGGTGGGTGGTATCATCGCCCTCACATTTGTATTGCCTGTTGCGATGCGACCTTACGAAGGCGATGCACGTTGGCAAGCGCTTCAACCGCTCATGCGACGTTTTAGCCGTTATGTGGTTGGTGCAGTTGTGATGGTGATCGCAAGTGGTATCTATAGTGCCAGCAATTGGTTTTATACACCGAATGATTTCGTAACAAGCTATGGTGCTGCACTGGGTTATAAATTGCTGATGGTCGTCTTACTGTTATTCGTTGGTGGCTTGCATCATGTGTCATTGCGCCCTCATTTGATGCAAGGCTTACCGTTCAAACGATGGTTTACATGGGCAAAAGGCTTCAATCAATCTCTACAAATCGAAACATTAATAGGCATCTTGACATTGATTTTAGCAGCCTTACTGAGTTCAACCCCAATCCCTGATCCTGATTTCTTATCGGAGAGCAACGAACCCAGCGCTAAGACGCAACGGGTCGGTGATTACGATGTACAGATGTCGCTCGCTCCTGCTGCAATTGGCATTAACTCGGTTGATTTTACCATTCGCCGTAATATTTTGCTGATTGATGATGTGTCAGTGGATGTGCAATTTGTGCTACCTCAAGCTGATAATCGTAGTGATTGGTTGCTTACAGAAAATGTCGCACAAGGGTTTTATGCTATCGTTGATGATACGATTGACCGTACAGGGGCATGGCTAGCACTGGTTGATATTCGTGATGCGGATGGACAACTGACACGCTTTGTATTCGATTGGACAATTCAGGCAGATTCAGGGGTGGCAACATCGCGCCCTGCATCATGGATACAGATTATGGCTGCGTTGATCGTTTTAGCATCTGTTTTATATGCAATCTATCCATTATCGCGCAAAGTTGCGTCACAGATGGATTGGTCAACTATGAATCTTGTGATTAGTGTCGGGATTATCCTCATGACAGCGATTGCACTGGGTGCAAGTGCCGTTTATCTGGAAGATCAAGCACGCCAAATTGATAATCAGCAAAACCCACCGCCGATGATTATCAATACAATCACACCTGATATGGGATCAATTGCGATTGGTGGTACATTATTACAAATAGATTGTCCAACATGGTCAGATGAAGATGCCTTGCTGGTGCTATCCGCGCGTTTAGATCGCCTGAGAGATGAAGATTTGTTCGCTATCACGCAAGAGGGCTGGCGCGATTTACCAGCGTGTGATGCCTTATTATCAACAACACAACGCTGGCACATTGTTAATTATTTACGGACATTGCGCCGTTAGTGTGTAACAACATCGACTAATTCGGCAACATCTCCCATCATTTGATTGGGGAGATTCATATCGTGTTGCAGTGTGCGAATATCCCGATAACGTGGTTCGAGTGCGATTAAATCTTTCCAGAGTTTACGCGCCTCAGTCACTTGATCTAAGCGAAAGCGCGATAAGGCTAAACCTGCGATTGCTTTGTGGAAACTCGGGTTTTTATCTAAGGCTTGTTGAAAATAGACACGGGCGCTTTCCACTTCTTGCATCAGATAATACAAAATGCCTTGATTGGTCATGACGGATGGATGAATCAGCTTTTGTTGTTGTGGCTTGAGCGCGGCACTCATTGCAAGATTGTAATTCGACATGGCTTCTTCATATTCACCTTGAATACGGTAAGCTGTTCCGCGATTATTATATAGTAATGCTTTGCCAGACCCCGATAAATGTTCAACATGATCTAAGCCTTGCGTGCAATCAGAAATTGCCCCGACCACATCGCCAAGGAACATCTTGGCTGCTGCCCGATTTGCATAACCAATTTCGGATTGAGGTTGTAATTTCAATAACATATTGCTGTCATCTAAGGCATGTTCGTAATCCCGTTTGCCTAGATATAAGGCGGAGCGTATGCCATAGAGTGCAGGGACATCTTGCTTGCTATGGCGCATGGCATCGGTATAATCCCCGATTGCGCCATCAAGATCACCGAGTGCATTGCGTAATGCAGCACGTTGTGTATGTAAAAATACGCGATTCACAGGAATTTTAAATCGTTCATTGGCGTTGATAATACGTGAATAATGGGCAATTGCGCCCCGAATATCACCGCGAATGGTCATTGCTGTTCCGAGATAATACACACTAATAAAATAGAACGATGGCACACCAATGAAAAATACAAATGCCCCAATACCAACCCACATATTGGTGCGTGCAGCGATGAACCCAATAAAAAATAAGCTAATAAGCATCGGGATAAAAACAGTGCGTGGTAATCGTATCATGGGTATCCTCATTTAGCGCGTGATTGCTTCCATTGTATCATAATCAAAATGATCGTTAAGCGATGATTATCAATTTCAAAAGCGTAAGGTGCTAAGTATCATGTTGCCCCACTATTTAAACGATGCACCTTTCATAATCTGTCAGCAGCGCTACAATCAAATCATAATCGCAATCAATCAAAGGAATTCCCATGCTCAGACCTATTTTTCTGGTCATGATAACACTCGCATTAATCACAGCTTGTACTGCAACCGATCCAATTACCGATGTACCCTTCTCAACAGCAACGGCACGTCCGATTGAAACGCTTGCTGCTCCGAGTTCTTTAGGAGATGCTGCAATCCCATCTGATTTCACAGCAGGTGACCCGATTATTGTGGGTGATTTTGGTACATTTTCTTTCACCGTCAGTGGCGAAGTTGTCACAGAGATGTCGACAGGCACATTGCTCTATAATTACTTACCCGCCGATGGACGATTAGGCGCACGCAATCAATTGTATATTGCAGCTAGTGATAGCACGTCATCGCAACAACTCTCGTTTGAATTTGCTCCTCAAATCCAACTCGGGCAATATAATTTAGTTGCGCTAACTGATTATGCCCCCGGTAATGTATCAGTTGCTTATTCTCGGCTTGTTTTTAATGGCACAGATACGCGCATCGAAGCCTTTAGCGACAATATCAATGGCACGCTGATTGTTACACGTATTGGTGAAGCCTTATCAGGACAATTTCAATTTTCAGCCGATTTTATCGAAACCAGTTTAACAGGGGAAGTTGATGTGCAATCTGTTGAAGTGACAGGTCAATTTGAGGATGTGCCGTACCGCATAACACTTAATGATCCTTTTGAGATTGATGTTCCCTTACCAACACGCAACTTTACCAGTGATGGCACAGATCAACCGTAAAAATCACCATTTAATTTTAATAATTAGAGGGGGTAACCACGATGGTTTATAGGGATACACGGTATTTTTGTGTATCCCCACCATAGATTATGTTTAGGAATCTGTCGCCGTCCAAGATTCTTCAATATCATCATAGCCGATGATGAAGGTTTCAGCAACCATTTCAAAGGAACTGCTATCAAAATCGGAATAACTGACCGATTGAATCCATGCGCCTTTGACATGCCAACGACGAATTTCAACACCATCATCAATCGCTACAACAGCAATATCGCGTGTAGGATTTTCATCACTATCGCGTGCATCGACAGTTTCTCTCAACCATGTGTTGAAAAGATTATGTCCATCGCGCTCAACCATTTTTGAAACCTCAAAGGCTGGTTTGATACGATTGCCTTCGCTATCTGTCGCATAAGTGACCAACCCACCGACACGGAAAACACCACTCACGGCTTCTCCACTAATTTCAAAAGCAAATTCATTTGCAATCAAGCTATCCACTTGTAATGTGTTACCCATCGTAGCACTCCTTATTATCTGTTAAGTATATGTTTCTATTATAACGAATCCAGCAATTTTTGCTGTGAACTGCTTCATAAACGCCAATGATTATGATTTTTTGCTGGTAATGCTCTCATGATTTACTCAGTAAGATTGCCTCAATAGCAGCTATCTATTGATAATGGTCAAAAAATGGACTTGCGTCCGCTTTCTCATAGAGCTCTAAGACACATCCTGAGAAAATATGCTATAGTTACATCATATTCACAAACGGACTTTAGTCCACATAATATCAAGGAGAAATAATAATGGCTCAATGGAATATCGATACAACACATAGTTCAGCAGATTTCACCGTTCGTCACATGATGGTCACGAATGTTCGTGGCTCATTCAGCAACATTGATGGTGTTATCAATTTTGACCCAGCAAATCCAGCAGCATCTAGCGTAGATGTCACAATTGATGTCAACAGCATCAATACAGGTGTGAATGATCGTGATAATCACCTTCGTAGTGGCGACTTCTTCGATATTGCAACCTATCCAAATATCACCTTCAAAAGCACCAACGTCGAAGTAACAGGTGATGACAGTGCAAAAGTAACGGGCGACCTCACAATTCGTGACGTAACCAAAACAGTTGTACTTGATGTTGACTTTTTGGGTCAAGGTGGCAGCCCATTTGGTGATACTCGCGCAGGCTTTGAAGCAACCACAAAAATTGACCGTGAAGCATTCGGTTTAACATGGAATCAAGCACTCGAAGCAGGTGGTGTCTTGGTTGGTAAAGATATTAAAATCGTTCTCGATGTACAAGGTGTACTCGTTACCGAAACAACAAACGCATAATCTAACTTAGCATTATCCTCCTATCCCTTTTGAAAAACGTACTCAAGTGAGTGCGTTTTTTATTGCCTATATACATAAATGTAATGTCATATATGAATATGAAATAAATCCATATGAATTAAGCACAAAAAAGCATTTTGCCACGAAGGCACGAAGAACTCAAAGAAAGACAGACCATAGAACGCTATTTTCAAGTTTAGTTGACTTGCTGAAAGCTACGGTCAAAGGCTGTTTTTTGTTCGCTGATTGCTCTACAGTCTAATTAACATACAGCAGATACAAAATAGTTTCTTCTCCATTATCTAGCTGTAATTGCCGTTGGTAGCGTATCTCGAAGCCGAGTCGCTGATAGAGTGCAAGGGCGCGAATATTGCTACTCGTAACGCCAATTTCTATTGGTAAATTTGAAATTTTTCGAGTGACCTCTGCTAAATGCTGAATAATTGCTGTGCCAATACCATGACTCCGTATTGCTTCATCGACAATTAAATCACCAATTTCAAAACATCGTCCCAAGTACATGATTTGTCCGTAAGCCAGTAAGGCTTGATTTGTGTTATGTTCAGCGACAATACCTAATCCACGCTGATGATGGTGTGCATGAACAACTCTCTGCAAATGACTACGACTATTTTCAAATGAGCGATCTATCCAGAAATTATGCTGTAAGGCAGTCGCATCTGTCACTTGCACTTGGCGGATGGTGTACGCTAGATTTGCTTGCTGAAGCCTTATACTGTCTGTGTTAGAATCTGGATTCATATTATTTACCTTTTCAATAACAAGGATACAACGCGCTTATGCCTGTTATTTTCAAACGTCGTTTCCGTGTGCGCCATTACGAATGTGATGCGTACGGACATCTCAATAATGTCAATTATGTGCGCTATATGCAAGAAACTGCGCTCGATGCCTCGGCTGCTGTTGGCTGGGGTGTTGAGCGCTATGCGGAAATTGGGCATCAGTGGCTAATCCGTGAAACTGATATTGACTATTTGCAACCGCTCTTATGGAATGATGAAGTTGATGTGGTGAGTTATGTCATCGAATTTCGTCGCATTCAATCACGCCGATATTATGAATTTCGTCGGGTAGCCGATAATGCACTCGTGGCAAAAGCAAGCACCAATTGGGTATTTCTCAATATGGAAACTAATCAACCTGCGCGTATTCCTATTGAGATGATTCACGATTTTGCACCTGATGGCTTACCTGATGCGCCACCTCATGAACGTTTTCCAGCACCACCTGAGCAAGCCAGTGGTGTTTTTCGGCTACGGCATCGTGCTGAATGGCGAGATATAGATACGGTTGGGCATCTGAATAACGCTGCATATATGGCATATTGTGAAGATGCCTCAACCCAAGTTGGGCGAGATCGTAATTGGCAGATGAAGCGTATGATGGATGATGGCTTTGCACTCATTTTTCGTCGGTTTCGCATTCAGTATTTACAAGCTGCTGTCTTAGATGACACGATAGAAATCAGTACGTGGGTATCCGATTTAAAGCGTGCCACAGCCATGCGCCATTATGACTTAAAACGTATCGAAGATAACGCGCAACTCGCACGCGCATATAGCTTAATCGTTTGTTTTGATCTTAATAAGCAACGTCCGATGCGTGTTCCTCAAAATTTACTGGATGATTTTGCGGATAATATCGTATCTTAACGTGAATTTTGTTTAAGAGAATAAGAGCCTGTTTGAATACACTATTTAAGGTACTTCAAGACGCACCGTTGTGCGTCCCTACGACCTATAATAATAGTCAATTGTAGGGACATCCAACGGGATGTCTAATCGATTATGACATCATGATCGAATTTCAAAACAGGTTCTTAGTCCTTAG
>JBAUIA010000310.1:0-4846 GCA_049680565.1 Phototrophicaceae bacterium | reverse complement strand
ATTTTAATAGATACAACATAAATCTGTAAATCAACTAGCGAAAGTTGATGATTTGATAAGTAAATTCATCATTTATTGAACAATCAAAATAATGCTGATATGCTGAATGACTAATCACGTATTTTTATCAAAATGGTAGGCATAAATAGATGACTGACACATTGGGTACACAAAATGCAATCCTTGATACTGCTAATACATTATTTCAAGCGCAAGGATTTGATACTATTTCTTTATCAGATATTGCGACCCATGCCCATATACCCTTAGACACTATCGCGCGTGATTATAGCTCGACAACACAAATTGCACTGCACATTTACAATCGCTTATCGCAACAATCGCTTGAAACTGCCCAAGATATAGCACCAGCAGCGTTGTCCGAGCAATACTACACCTTGCTTGAACAACGCCTCACATCGCTAGAAGCGCATTCCGAAGCAGTCAGTATCTTATTTGCGACTGCCATGCGCCCAAGTGCCTCGATTACAGCCTCTGATTTATCATCAGGCAAAAGTGATCCGATGATGCACGCGATGCAATTTATTGTTGATACGTCTAGCGATAAATTCACACGCGATAGTGATGAGATGGTCTTGTTTCTCTATGCGTTTCACTTCTTAGTGATTATTTTTTGGCTATATGATCGCAGCGATGATAAAGCAGCCTCGCATATGTTTACCCACTTCATTCGAGACTTCATTAAGGCGATTCGCCCAATGATGGTCATGCCCTTTGTCATCAAAGCGCTACGGAAAGTTTCGCAGATTATGTTGGTCGTCTTTGGCGGCGCACATATTGTCGAATCCACTCCCGAAAATCCTTAAGCATCATCGTGCAGGGATTAAGGTCTGAACGCCTTCTGCTTGTTCGACAACCCACCCGACTTGCCCTGTGGATAGGCGTATCTGCCACCATATAAAGCCATCAGCAGCAACAGGTCCATCCGTCACCACCACACGAACCCCACTTTCAACCCGCGCAATCACCGTGCTATTCAAGCCAACGGCATCACGCATATTCAAACGATCCCCCCCTGTTGTATTAATCGCTGCGACGCTATCAACCGTAATCACCCCTGTTGTATCGCCAATGCCAACGGTTGTCGGCACAGCATCAGGATTAATGCCATTGGTATTGCTGGTCACAATCACTTGTGAGGGAAAGGTTAAGGGCGCAAGTTGAATCCACGCATCGTACTCTGTTTGAGGAGCGCTTGTCGCCCAAACGGGGATAAAACGTGAATTTTCAGGCGCACCCCATATCGGTATTTGTGTATTGCTGCCGTCACGTGTGTTGACGTGTAACAAAAATGGCGTTTGATTATCAATGACATACGCAAAGCCATCTGGTGTACCCACTAGACGATTATTAATCGCATTCAATATTGGCAATCCGCGCAAAATCCCAATCCGACTCACTAATAAATAGGTACGTTCAAGCGATAATAAATCTTCCACATACGTCACAACTTGGTCACCATTTTGTACAAACTGCGCCGATAATAAATCATAAGTCTGTGTTGCAAAGAAGGGCGCACGCGCTCCTACTTCGGGACGATAGACATGCAGTGCATTGGTATAGGGTTCGTACTCTGCATCGTAATTGGTACGCTCGTCAATAATCGGGCTGATACTCTCGCCTGTAGCTTGTAAGGTATCCCCTGTGATGCGTGGCGCACGATTGGTTTGTATAATTTGCCCTGTTACAATGTCCCACTCATAACTCAAGAAATCAGCGCTAAAACTCGCGGTTTGATAGGGAATAAGATTAAAGCCGAGCGTTGCTTCCCCATAAAATTGCAATACAGGCAATAAGAAGGGCGCTAGTAAATCGGTTTGCCTTGCGAAATATGGTGATGCGTCATCGAGTTCGGACAAAATACGACCATCAACTGCATTCAATACCAGCACCTGCCATGATTGGGTTTCTTCTGTATTGCCTTCTGCATACCCAAAGGCAACAATATTGCCTGTGCTATTCCATGCCACATCGCTAAATGTTAAAGAGGTTACGGTTGCATAATTCGGCGTATCATAGGTGAAGGCAAGCCGATCTAATGTGGTATCAAACATCAAAAATGAGCTAATTGCCACATCATCGGATGTTAGCCCTGCAACACTATAGGCAATGCGCGTTCCATCGGGTGAAATCGCAATGTTGGATGCTAGCGTATAGGTATCATACGCGGCTGGAATCGGTAAAATAAGATCGTTAAGCACGATCCCCGTTGATTCAACCTGTACCGCTTGTCCTGCCCCTGCATCAAATAACCACACCGACCATACGCTATCTTGTGCTGTCGTTGAAATTGTCATGAGTGTTACTATTAGTATGATCCACAATCGGCGCATAACGCATCATCTCCCATAGTCTGACGAATGTTCATCTATCATAGACGTTAATACGCCTTATAACCATCTTTGCTGACGGAAGTACAAGATCATGACGCTCACAATCAATATCATGGTCACGATGATCCCACCAAACAATACTGTGCCTGATATAGGCAACTCAAACTGATTGGTGGTATTGATAAAATTCAGTTCAAATAAGCCTGTGATAAAAGTTAAGGGCAAGAAAATCATCGAAAAAATAGTCAAGCGATTGACCGCACGCCCTAAGCGCTGCGATTCATCACTTTGGATTAAATCTAAAACATTGCTGGATAAATCACGCTGTGAATCAATCAGATCATAGACGCGCATCAAGCGCTCATATAAATGACGAAACAAATCACGATTTTCGTTATCACGCGATAAACGTTCTTCGCCAATCACATTGGATACAACCTCGCGCTGTGGCGCAATCATTTGCCGTAATCCAATCAATTGCTGCTTCATCCGATACACGCTGTGGCGTGCCACATCATTAGATCCTTCGCCTAACAAGGCTTCTTCTAAATCATTGAGCTTATTACTAATATGATCGACAATCGGATAATAAGAGTCGATGACCGTTTGCATCGTAATATAGAGGAAGTAGACCACATCACGTTGCCAATAATTGGGGTTTTTTGCAACGCGATCATACGCATCATCTACTGCTGATGTATCACTATATCGTACTGTCACAAACACATTTTCACCAATGATGCAATGAATTTCTGATCCTGATAATTCGCTCAACGCCTGTTTCGGCTGAAATAAAGATAAGAAAATATAATTAGTATATGCCAATAAGGTCGGACGCGTATCAACACGTTTTAAATCTTGGATGACCAATGGATGTAAATCTAAGCAATCTTGTAACCATGTCAGTTCTTCTGTAGTTGGCTCGGTTATATCCACCCATAACGATGTGCCATCTGCAATCGCTTTTGTGAGTGTCTCTACGGATAAATTGCGCCTTACCACAAGCGTATCTGCATCCATAATCGGTGCTGCTAATGAACGAATAATATGACCCTCCTATCAAGCTATCGGTTAATATATCTTAGTATCGCTGGTAAAAATGATATGTTAGCTCATTATAATATAAGAAATGTGTAGAATCATGACATCATATGCACGCACAAGTATGAAAACTGTGTATAATGAGAACATTAAGCAAACGCAAATTATGATGCAAGTGTGCTATGCAATGCCGTATCACAACAAATTTAGCTCATTTGACCCATCACAAGATTGCTACTTTCAGTTAAATTTCTAAGTATAATAAACCATAAGCAGTACTCATGTTTTTGCATGAGTATTTTATATCGTTATACTTTCAATGCGTTTTGCTACAACATCGAATTTCTGTCAGTGAATAGGATAATAAAATGGCAGCAACACGAAAACTCACACGCGATGGTTATGAAAAACTCGAACGTGAAGTCTATAAATTACAAGAAGTAGATATACCCGCCGTCACACAGCGCCTCAAAGCCATCCGCGAAGATAATGTTGGCAACGAAGAAGATTTAGAACTCAATGATACGATGGAAAGCAAAAAGCGTCTCGAAGAAAAATTGTCGCAATTGCTGGAAATCTTAAATCAATCTGAAATCATTGAGTCTAATGACCCCGATGTTATCAACATTGGTGATCGTGTTATGTTGCTTGATATGGAATACGACGAAGAGTTAGCGCTTGATCTCGTTGATGGGGTTGAAGTGAGTGGTGATCGACGCGCAATTACAGTAGATTCGCCTGTGGGTAAAGCGTTGATGGGTAAAAGAGTGGATGATATTGTCAAAGTAAAAGTCCCTGATGGCACAATCCAGTATAAAGTTCTCTCGTTCGAGCCAATCAGCTAAAAAATAAACGCACTCAGTAACCAATAATCTCAGATAATTAAAACGGACGATGTTCTACATCGTCCGTTTTTGTATTTATCCATCATCATGACACTGGTTTATTGCCGATTGGGGTCGTGTGTCACTCGGTAAAATCTCCTCTTCAACTAACCAATTATGAATTTCAACGGCAACCACACAATGCCCTGCTGCGGTAAAATGCCCATCTTGTGGGAGTACAATCGCTTCGCCAGTTTCATCTGCATAATTTAATAATTCAGGTAGAGGCGCGAGATAAGGAATCGCATTACGCTCTAGTAGGTCACGCATCTGTTGCCCCAGTTGCTCACCTGTCCAATCAGAGGGTAAATCCCATGTCGCAAAAATTTCATCTACACGATTAGGGTCATGTTGCCAACGGGTATCAATGAGGAGAACCCGTAACTCGCCCCCATTTGCTTCAACCTCATCGCGCAATGTTTGGATAAGCGCTTCTGTGATTGCCCACGCATTGATCCAATCCTCACGCGCTTGGCTTTCTTCAGAATACGCATACAAATCAATGGGTATCTCATCTAATGGGAAGTTATCTGACGTGTCATCAGATTGTGAGAAAATACTGCTAAT
>JBAUIA010000309.1:0-7780 GCA_049680565.1 Phototrophicaceae bacterium | reverse complement strand
TTGTTAAACTGCAAATGGAAGATGTTGATATTGAATCTGGTGAGGTTGCTATCATATCTGGAAAAGGAAATAAATCGCGTAACGTCTGGCTTAGAGGTGGCGCATTATTAGCGGTAGAAGACTGGCTGTATTGTCGCAATCCTGAGTTAACGACAATGGCTGTCTTCATGCCGATTAATAAAGGTGGCAATCAGCAAGATCGACAAATGACATCGCAATCGGTGTACAAGCTCGTACAGAAACGAGGTAAGGAAGCCAATGTGGATGGATTCAGCCCGCATGATTTCAGACGCACTATGATTTCAACGATGCTCGAACATAATACTGATCTCTTGACTGTACAGAAAATTGTGGGTCATGCTAGTCCATCTACTACACAACGCTACGACTTACGTAGTGAACAACAGAAGAAAGGTGCTGCTGAACGATTGCATTATCCGCATCGTCCACGACAACAGTAAATACTGATCTAATAAGTGATAGGTTACTAAAATTGAAATAGGCATCAGGGTGGACAATAGATTGCTAGAACATTTTCCTCGGAAAGAGATTATTCATAATTTATGAGGTACCGATCAATTCCGAAAAGAAAAACACGCCCAGCCACTTTTCAGCTTTTGGTGCGTGCTTTCACTTAACTTGAAGTCTATGCTACCGGTTTTTTTGGCAGTTTTCTTTGTGATTTATTACCAACTTGAGCCTGTACTACTAGATTTTGCTGTTTGGAAGTAATCACCACAAGGTTTTAGCTCATCGAATTCCAAACCTTGGGTTTCTATTTTTTCTTCTTTAGACCGAACAACTGGTTTCTCTTGATCTTTCAGTTGCTTATGCGAAACTTCTGAATTTTTCAACAAAATGCTTTCTCCTATATTTGATAAGGACAACGATGATCCAACTTCGGCTTATTTTTTGCTACCCATGCAGGGCAACCATTGCAGATTTCATAATACTTGCAGTGTGTAGAACACACTTCTGGAATTAGTTTCTGTTCTGGAAATTTATTTTCTAGTTTGAATTCAGTCAGAATATTACCCAAATGGTACTCTGGAAAATTGAAAAGCATACCGCAATGATAAATATCACCATTAGGTAAGACTTCTATTTGGCGATTATTCATCGTGCTACAAGTCGCAATAGCTTTCTGAAAATCTGTATCAGGTAATACCGCGTCAGTGTATTTATACTGAAAGGGTCCGTTAGCATTGATGATATAGCTATCATCATGCTCCGATTTTAAACGTTCCCACATTGCCCAAAACTCAGGTAGTGGGGGAGCTATCTCTTCTTCTTCTGATAAATTAGGGTACAACAAACCCCAACTCACTAGATTAGGTAATGTATCGATTTTCTCTTTAAGTGACGGTAAACTTTGTATGTTTTTTTGCGTCACTACCGTAGCTATTGAGATGGGTATCTCATGACTAAACTTTACAGCATTTTCCCAGACGACATCAAATACTCGCCCTTGAACTTCTTGTTCATGGAATTTTTTATCACCATGGATAGAAATATTTACAAACACATCATTTTCACGGAGTAATTCGAAATCGACATCTTTGCTGAAAAGCCCATTAGTTGTGAAATTAATTTCCCGAATCAAGGTTCGCTTGCTTGCTTCCCTGATTACAGTCATTGTCCGTTCTATCAAACTAGGATGTAAAGGTTCACCTCCCAGAATTTGAAGCCGGGCTACACCATTTCGATCCATGTAATCTAGGGTCTTTGCAATGACTTCATTGGAGATTTTGCCATATTCCCAATCAGGAACATAGCAAAATTTACAGCTAATTCCACAATTCTTTTTACCCGACATAGCAACATACAAAACAATTTGCAATGGTGCTGCTAGTAGTTGAGTATTCCCTGGCTCGTGAGTGACTCTACGAATTAGATGTTCAGGATAATCATCAGGCATTTTTACAATTTCACGAAATTTTTTCAACTTCGGATCAAACGTGAAGGGTCCTGCATTATCCCCAATTCGAACAATATAATCAGTCATGATAATCTCCTTTATCCTCACACCTCTTGTACCCGAAAGTATTTGATGATCTACATGCCGAGTTATCTGTGACCACCTGAATGTCTTTCATGTTTTGAGAAGTTAAGGTCGCATCTCCGATAATCTAAATTTCGCGATTCAAAATCTAAGACCGTATTTCGATAAATCGTATTTTCCTTGTGACGATATGTTCTTTTTCTTTCATATGAAACATATGTCACCAATCCAATTATCAGAAATCCCGCGACTACTAATAGGGAGCTTGTACAAATTACTATGTGTTGTGATCCCATATGTTCAGAGCTCGTTAATTTCAAAGGAGCAAATACTTGTCAGGGAAAGACAAGTTATGCCTTTCCCTCTTCTAAGATCAATTCTGAAACTCTTAATCTTCGTCGAAGTTGCCGTACAAATCGCCGAGATTATAATCGTTTGTCTGTAAATTGACCTTTACATCTGTGCCATCAGATTTGTTGACAGTTACATGATGTCCAGAACGCGCACCATTTTCATGAACATCATACGATTCTCGAGCTGCTGTCGGCTTACCATCATTGTAATTTGTGACGTGAAGCTCTCCCTTCTCGCCTTTGCCAGCATTACTATTACGAACTGTTTGACCTTTTTTACCTGTCATCGCAAATTTCCTTTCACTCAAGCCTAGGTTTGTTTATTGTGTCGATACAAAATATCGAGACAGCATTAGTGGAACATAGGAAATCAAGAAAGTCATGATCCAGAAGATGTCACAAATGGTATAGTGTGACATATATTGTCCTATTTATGATTGGTATGAATTTATGAACTCTAAATCGTATATCCCTTCTCTCGTAAAGGATCTGCAAAAAAGATTAAAGAAAAAAGATCGGAAATATACACAGGGGTATATAGCTTCTAAAATCTATGATTCTCCACGTGATGTTGCAAATTATCGAAAACGTTTTATTCAGCGAACAATAACAACACAATATAATCCTGATGAAATAACTTCCTTTATTGAGTTGTTTTCAGCGGTAATGCGTCCTTCTGAGGCAATTTCATTAGTCGCATGGAGTCAGGTAGCTGAGACATTTGAGATTGAAAATGATCTACTTGAGGGTTTGAGAAAATATTTTGATTATGCGGATTATCTCACTGCGAAAAAGGACTATCAACTACAATTGAAACAAACAAATACAAGCAACTCTATGCTATCACAAAAAGATATCGAATCTTCACCTAATGAGAAAATCCCACTCTATCGTGTTTCATCAATCTACAATAACGAAATAGATTTGGGAAGACTCGTAGGAATAGATCCATTCGTTCAAAGTATAGTTGATGCTCTTTTGGAAGAACAGGGTAGTCGATATATTAGTTTAGAGGGTCCAGGTGGTATTGGTAAAACATCAGTCGCTGAATATGCGGTTGCAAAAATAAGGCATGGGGATGATTTTAATGGTGTCATTTGGATTTCAGTTGGGAGATATCTTTTTCTAGGTGATCTCAAAACCCTTAATGCTGATTATAATCCTGTTCTCGATCAAATTGGCAGAGTTGTAAAAATACGTAGTAAACAAGCAGTAAAAAACCTATTAGAAAGTGAGCCATATCTTATTGTCATCGACAATATAGAAACTGAGAAAGAAGCAACTGAATCAGTCGATGATTTATTATCACTTTCACATGGAAGAAGTAGATTTCTATTCACTTCTCGGTATTCTCTTGAAAAAAAATATCCAATTATAAAATCTCAATTAGTTGATGAAATGGATAAAGCAGATGTTAAATATTTATTGGAAATATATCTTGAAAAAGAAAAACTTTCTCCAGAAGAAATTAGTCGTGTGTATAACATAGTTGGAGGAATTCCTCTCGCACTTATACTTATGTGCCGATTAGCTCGCACACGAGGTCTCAACAGAACATTGTCTGAGATTGAGAATTTACAATCGAGTGTAGACTTAGAACTTAATAATAAGGCAACTGTAACATTTGAGTACATTTATGGCACGATTTGGAAGGAAGGCTACTTATCAACAGATTCCAAGAAGTTGTTAGTGCAACTTTCAACCCGAATACCAGAAGATGGATTTTCGGCTGATATGATTTTGAGTGCTACAACTGTTGCAAATGATAAAGTGTTTAGTTGCTTAGAGAATATTTTTGATTATCATTTGCTTACACGTGCTTCTACAGAAAAGGGAGATCTACTTTTCATACATGCGTTGACAAGGACGTACATACATTCTGTTCTAGGTTTTGGGAGCTAATTAGGTTTGGTTGATCCACAAATAAGAGAAGAAATTACAAAGATTCACAATGAATTTCAAAGAGATTTGCCAATAGTGGCTAATAGTACTCTTTTGAAAACACGAGGACTGGTGAAGACCCCTGAGAGATTAAAGCATAATATGGGATACCTTGTGAATCATCTGGCATATATCTCTGATGCTAGTAGCTGTAGACAATTATTCGTGGAAACAGTCTGGACTCTTGGAACTTGGCCAATGCGTATCGGGTATTCTAATGAGTGGTTTTATCTCGTCGATATTGCATATCACTATGCTGAGGAAGATGGATTAGATGACTATAAAGGTCGATTGACTTTGTTGAAGTCTAAAACAGCATTCAGTGATGGTCAGTTTGACCGGTCACTTGAATTTGTCCTAAACTCAATTCATCAAGTCTTGCAACAACAAGAACCAATCACATTAGCTCAAGCACTTTCTCATGCCACAACTATATATTTATACAAAGAGATGCCACAAAAAGCCCTCTTACTTATAAAGGATACAGAATCTACGCACATCATTGACGAAAAATCCGCACCACTAGCTCGATTATATCTTGCCTTAGCTTACCTACAAATATATAGAAGAATAGGTGAATTACAAAAAGCACAGAATCTCATTAAACAGATAGAGAGTCATGTTCTTGCTCAAGTCGACTTACGTTCAGCTGCGGTATGGTATCACAACGTTGGATTGACAAATCGTATGATTGGGAAATACGATGAGGCATTTCATCAGCATACAAAATCAAGGGAGATATTTGCAGAATTACATGATGATAGTGAGATAGGAATAATTGCAGATATTGGTCTAATTTTCTGGGAAAAAGGTGATCTGAACCAAGCTATAGAGAATTTATCTATAGCTCTCGAGAGGGCTAAGAAAAATCTTGAATATATTCGTATCTTGAAAATTGAAAGTCACTTGATGTTAGCACATCTTGCTAAACGAAATCTACGGATTGCAAATAGTCTATGTGAGTCGGCGCTTAAAAAAGCAAATTCAATACAGTATTCGAGTGATATCGCTAGAATAATAGGTAATAGAGGGATTCTACGAATACACTTGAATGATTTCGAAGGTGCTTTTGAAGATCTTTCGCAGTATAGTGAATCTTCAATAGAGAATAACCGTCAACTTGCATCTGTGGCGAATTTAGCGCGTCTACAAAATATCATGGGTAAAACCGCTGAAGCTATCTCCAATGCAGAAAAATTGTTAGCATTAGCAAAAAGAAAAAAATATCTTCCTATACAAATTATTGCTCTAAGATTGTTAGCAGAATGTTCTGAATCAAAGGTTGCTTCGCCACTTTTAAAAGAAGCTTCTACTCTTTCAGAGGGTTTTCGTGATTTCGATCATGCAGCATGTCTAATTTCTCTAGCATCTTTAGCTCAAAATGATAATGATAAAGATACGTACTGGAAGCAAGGACAGCAACTACTTGAAAAAATTGATGCTGGTGATTGGCTTCGTGAAAAAACACCGAATGATCCACCTTTGTTACCGCTACTTAACTAGAAATTAACCTCAATCTTGGATGAGCTAATTTAAAAGCGAAAAGTAGCCTGATATTTGTTGGCTCAAGCTGAATAGCAGGTTTGCTGTCGAATTTGCAGTAGGTGATGAGACCAGCAAATATTCATTTGCTGTAGTTATTGGTGTGAAATAATCAGCTACTGGTTGGCTGCACATAATTTGAATTTTAGGTTATGAGGTGGGAGAAATTTAGGAAAGGGGAGGTTGGGTATTTTTATCCGTATTCCGTTAACATGTGAGTTATCGGAGACGTTGCTCATGTTGAAGCTACTTTCGGTTAAGATGTAGGTAGACGTAAACAGAGTAGGAACGTTGTCGAGACGTGCAATGTTAGGTCCACTCGAGGAAAGTCTGAGAAGATTGAAATTCAATCAAGCTCGTTATTCTGTTTGAGTGACCTACTCGGATCGTTTACATGAGATTATTAAGCTCGAATTGGTGTCTGAAATCGTCTTGACCTAAATATTCTATGTCTCCCTTACCACAGGTTTGTGGCATTGGTTTAGGAGGTTCAAATAATGCGATATATAGGTATGGATATTCATAAACATTTTGTGATGGTTGTTGGGATTGATGAGGATCATCAGATTGTTCTACCACCTCGTCGAGTAAGTACCAAACAATTAGATCAATGGGCTGCTACACATTTAGATGCTACTGACAAGGTTGTCATGGAAGCAACTACCAATGTGTGGGTACTACATGATTTAGTCCGAGATCATGTAGCAACTGTGACTGTTGTCCATCCTTTTCATGTTAAAATTATCACAGCTTCCTTTGTAAAAACCGATAAAAATGATGCGCTGGCACTTGCTAAATTATTGGCAACTAAACTCGCGCCCGCTATCTGGGTTCCCCCCAAACATGTTCGTGAACTACGCTCTTTAATCACACATCGCAAACATTTAGTCAAACAGCGAACTGCTGCTAAGAATCGCCTACAAGGTACAATTTTTCGTTATAATCTCGTCCCACCTCAAGGAGATTTATATGCAGAAATGAATCGCTCATGGTGGTATTCACAAACTCTAAGTCCAATTGAACAACTCCGCATACGCCAAGATTTACAAGCGATTGACTTCTTTACACAACAACTCCAAGAAGTTGAACACTTGATTGCTCAACTCAGTATAGATGAAAAATGGATTGATGCTATGGCTTGTGTGATGCAACTACCAGGAGTTGCTTTGGTAAGTGCAATGACTGTGTTAAGCGCTGTTGGTGATATACAGCGTTTCCCAAGTTCAAAGAAATTAGCAGGATATGCAGGGTTGGGAACCCGGATTCGTGCTTCAGGTACAAGTTTTTACTCTGGTAAAATCACAAAACAGGGGCGCAGTGAGTTGCGACAGATACTCATTGAAGTGGCTTGGGCAGCCGTTCAGAATTCCCCTATTTGGCGACAACGCTATCAAAAAATTGCTCATCGGCGTGGTACTCAAAAGGCAATCGTAGCTGTTGCTCGCAAAATACTAGTTACAATTTGGCATGTTTGGCACAAAAAAGAACTCTATAAAGATACGACGATTGAGGCTATTCAACGAAAGTATACTCGCTGGGCTTACACTCATCGACTAGCACGGTCCAATGGCTATACAGCTAAGCAATTTACTGAATTGATGTTGAGTAATATTAATTGCACTACTCTAGCTAAGGATCTTGCTTCATAAACAAAAAATGCTTTTATGCATACTTTAAATGAGTGTCCTTATAGGTCGCTCTCTTTTAATGCTTTCTTTTAAAATGGTGACTAATAGCTTTAAATTACTGCTTGACTTTTTACCCCATTGGCGTCCTTACCCCAAGATAAGTGACTTGAAGTCTATTCAAACTTTACAGGTATCAAAACTTGACAAATGTCCCAACCTGTATATACAATCAAATAAATTATTTCATTTACAATAAAAGATTATTTATGTCATCCAAATTGTCAGCAATTAAGCTCGATCACGATAGTTACATT
>JBAUIA010000308.1:0-2556 GCA_049680565.1 Phototrophicaceae bacterium | reverse complement strand
ATGCGCCAGTAAGCTGATCGTCATGCCAGCGATACCCCCAGCTTGTAGCATCACGTTTTTCGATTGTTAATCCAATCGCTTTGATAGCTTCCAATACACCTTGATACGCATCGACCACAAAGTCATTGTGATCTACATCACGCTGCAAATCTTCTTTGGCATGCTGAAGCACGGGTAACCACTCTTTACCTTTCGCAACCCAATTACGCTGTTGCATGCGTGGATGATCGACAAGGTGCTGCATCTCTTCCATGACATTATCAAGCGCTTTGATTGTGCGATCATTTTTATGAGTCGTCATATCTACAACCTTATTTGATGATACGGATAAATCCTAAAAATAGTGCAATAACACCCATGCCAAACATTGCTAGATTACCACCTTCAAATGGTCTCATACCGGTATTAATGCCAAATAGAAACCCTGAAAAGAATGCCCATCCAGCGAAACACATGATACCTAGAATTATAATATAAAGACCATTTCCAATGTCTCTAAAACGTGATCGCCGATTTTCTCGTCTGTAGTACCTATCTTGTTCAGAATTCCCCTGTGACGCACTTTGAGCATAGCTATTCATCGGGGGCATACTAGGAGGCATTACTGTCTTTGGCACAGTACGCACTGGATGTCCTCTATAAGGTAATTGTTGTTGCAACTTATCTATCCGACGTAACCACATTACAGCAGTAGGATGGTCAATGGTATTCAGAATGCCACGCGCTTCATCATAGTAACCTTCTTTCATAAGTTCTTTTGCTGCTATAAATTTTGCTTTGCTCATATTCATTCCCTGTAGAAAATTCATCCTAATATATGAGGCGAATAATATGTAATTATCCGCACACACTTTCACATGCAATGCCATTGCCTCCACGATCCATTCGAGATTGATCTACCCCCATTTTATCGGGGAATACCATTTCACATTGATAATCTATCTAAAGATTGGATTAGGTCTTGATCGACTAAAACCACATAATCATCCTGGGATTCTAAATTACTGACCACTGTTTCCCATTCATCAAAACTTAATCTTATAGAGGCTAATTCAAGCTCAAAACCCAGTAACCTATTATAATTCTCGATAAGAATTTCCATTTGTGTGAGAGCTTTTAAATGCGTTGGTTCAGTATCAGAATTACTACGATTCCAGAATGGCTTGGCGGAAGCACCAGCTAAAGGCTTTATTGTTTCTTTATTCCAGAACTGACTACGATATTCTTTCACAAGGATGGGAAGCACATCATCTATATCCCTTATCCATGCCTCAATTGCTAGATAGCGCTCAAAATCTTCTTCAGAAATTTCTGAATTAAAATACATAGCTGGATATTGACCCAATAATTTACGAGCAAGATGTTGGGTACGCGGCAAATACTCTCTGAGAGCATCTTGTAAGCGTGAAAGAGCAACATTTGTTTGATTAGTTTCGAGGTAGCATCTTGTTCGCATGCTCGATGTCATCATCGCTTGTAGCAAATAGTTCTGAAGCTGTAAAAACTCATCAAAGTCACCTGATTTTGAAATTAACTCATCAAAATCTGTAAGACGTTGCTGTTGTGCTTTGTAAAGCTGGTCGATAGCACGTTGGGCAGCTTGTTGTTTGTACACATCATTTTCAGCATCAACCACATCTCTTGCATTGGCGAGCGCTGCTTCAAATTCAATTCGTCTATCTCGCGCAAACTCTTCCGATACACGTTCATGATTTTCCTCTATTTCTTTTTCTAATTCACGAACACTCTCAATCATTAGATATAAGGTATAGCCTGCCATTGCAAGATTAAGTACAGGTACTGTTCCACCAAGAACTGCACTCGCAGCAGCAGAACTCATACCAGTCTTGTGCATAACAGAACTCATCAATCCACCCACTACATTTTGACCTGAGCTGAATTGACTACCCTCCTGAAGCCACATTACAACCTGTTTAGTACCCGTATCACGCACAACGCCGCCAATACGCTCATATGTCCCAAGTGCTAAACCTGTTTCAATCTGTGTTGGTATTTGAAATAAAATTTGAATATTTGACATGTACTCAGCTTCCTAATTTTTTAATCAATGATTATCCCTAAAATGATTTTATGAAATGCTATTTCATTTATAATCTAGCTCTTCAGGCGTTGGCAAATCACCTAAAATAACAGCGTGATTACGTGCTCTGGAAAGCCCCACATATAATAATTGCCTTGCAACATCCTCGTGTAATTTATCAAGCTCAGTCAAAATTACAACAGAGCTTTCTAGCCCTTTGTAGGAATAAATTGAACATACTTTGATCGCCATGTTCATCTCAGTCTGCATATCCCAGCTCAAAATATAATTTCCTAGGATGTCGTCATCCTCCCACATACTTCGTTTCTGAGATTGCGGTGTCAATACCACAATTTCGCTATACGGAACGTTCTCGTCATGTACGAGACGATGCAGCAATTTTTGTAATTCTGATTTTGGGGATAATTACATATTCCCTCGAAATACCCCACAGGACTGAGTCTTGTATCGGTATACCTTACAAAACCCTCGAAAACCGCGTCTCAATTGATGTC
>JBAUIA010000307.1:0-6376 GCA_049680565.1 Phototrophicaceae bacterium | reverse complement strand
TGATTTACTTGATGATTGTCATTTTCTTGATACAGACATTGTATCCGCTTAGTGTGGGTGAATCGGTTATTCGCTTAGTGGGTTTTCAGATGTTGTATCTGATTATGATTGTGGCAGGTATTTTGGTTGTGCGCGATTCGCCCCGTAATTTTATTGTTTTAGTGATACTCGGGATTTTGTGGGCAATATCAGGCGTAGCATTTGCCCTTAATCCAAACCCATTGACGATCTTATTCGCCTATGCCACGATTGCGATGTATCAAGGGATGGTGGCATGGGTGCTACTGCTGTATATTTTCTCTGCACGAGTGGTCAACCGTGATGTCATTTATGCCACGATTTCCGTTTATTTACTATTAGGTGCAGTCTTCGTAGGCATTTTCGGCATCATCGAAACCATCACATTCGCACAAACAGGTGTTCATGCCTTTGCAGATGCACAAGTCGGCGCGGATGAAATGTTCCCTTGGCAACATTTTGTTTTCTACAGTTATGCCACGCTGACGACACTCGGCTATGGTGACATTATTCCGACGAATTTATGGGCAAGGTCATTTGCCTCATTAGAAGCCATTATTGGTGTACTCTTCACCACAATCGTCATTGCTCGCTTAGTTGGATTATATTCTGCGAGTGAACAAGCTGAGTTGAATTAGAGATATTTTAGTATCTAAAGAAATAGATGTTTGATCTGATAGGATGAAGGCATATCTAACAACAGTGAGGATTATCACTAATGGTGCAAGAAACGATTCACGAAAATCAAGAAATGTTAACCTACGGCGCAGAATTAGCCGAAGCCCAAGTTGCGGTGCTATTGATGCACGGACGCGGTGCAAGGGCTGAGAGTATGCTCGATCTTGCAAAACAGTTGCCAGCCGATGGCGTTGCCTATGTGATGCCTCAAGCAAGCGAAAACCGTTGGTATCCTAATTCGGGGTTTGCACCGTTCGCAGTCAATCAACCTGATTTAGCATCGGCTTGGAACACGATGACAATGCGCTTGCAAGCAATTCAAGATGCAGGGATTCCATTGCAGCGCATTGTGGTCGGCGGATTTTCACAAGGGGCGTGTTTAGCAAGTGAATATGTGGCACAACATGCTGATGTTTACGGTGGGTTGCTGGTTCTCAGTGGGGCATTAATGGGTGATGAAGCGACCCCACGCGATTATGAAAAGAAATTTGCAGGCACACCTGTTTTTGTGGGCGGTGCAAATCAAGATTCGTGGATGACAGAACAACAACTCATCACAACGGCTGAAATATTTGCATCACTTGGCGCAGATGTCGTGACAAAAATTCATGATAGTTCCGAGCATATCATTCGTCCCAGCGATATTGAACATGCAACGCGCATTATTACTGCTGCTAAGGATCAATAATTGATGAGTCATTTAAAATCATTCATTCGACGCATTTTAAATCGTTTGCTGGGTGCTATAGGATATGTGCCTTCCTATAAGATACCTCCCCAGCCATTACTTTTTGATGCAACTTTACGGCGGACACTCAAACGTGGGTTAGAGATTAATACAGTCATTGATATCGGGGCATCTAATGGTGAATGGACAAAAAAAGTACGTACACAGTTACCTGATGCTTATTATTTATTGATTGAAGCAAATGGTGTTCATCAAACGGCACTTGATTTATACATAGCAACCTCACCTAAAATAAACTATGAACTTGTGGCAGCGAGTGATAGCAACGGCAAAATATATTTTGATTCGCATGATCCATTTGGTGGGATTGCCGATCATAATTATCGAGAAGGTTTTATAGAATTGCCAACGCGTACAGTTGATAGTCTTGTGCAAGAACACCAATTGAAGCCACCGTATCTGTTAAAACTAGATACACATGGTTTTGAAGTACCAATCTTTGAAGGAGCAAGCGATATTCTGGATAAGACTAATTTAATCGTCGTTGAAGTTTATAACTTTTATATTGAAGCAGAAAGTTTGCTTTTCTACGAGTTATGCGATTATTTACGTCAAAAGGTTTTTCGTGTGATTGATATATGCGAACCCTTGCACCGTAAATACGATGATTCATTCTGGCAGATGGATTTGTTTTTTGTGCGGGAAGATCGCAAAGAATTTCATCATAATGCTTATCTCTAGCGTATGTCACTGATATAAATATGCCAGATCACAACTGATCTGGCATTCATATTTTAGTTAGCCGTCAAAATTTGGGATAGGTCGCACATCCGCATCCCTTTGTGTTTCTGCGATACCATTTTCCTGAATATCCTGAATCAGCCATTCCATTTCTTGAATTTCCCGACGTTGGGCTTCAATAATATTAGTGGCTAATTCTTGCACTCGCACATCGTCGATATTTGCATTTTCACTGGTTAAGATTGCAATCGAGTGATGAGGAATCATCGCGTTCATCCATGCAGAATCACCGACAGTTGCTTGCGTTCGTACTAAGAACAAAGCGCCCAAAAATACGATAATACTTCCTGCGTAAATTGCAATGTTAATCTTGGTATTTTTGTACATATCCAGCATAAAACTCAGCATGATAACTGCCATTGACGCACCCATAATGAGCGTCATGTAAAAACGTGTTTGACTCCAACGCACATGCTCTAATTCATAAGTATTTAAATACATGAATACATACATCGCAATCATTGAGGTAATAATCATTGCGCCAAATTTTAGATAATTATATTTGTGATTCTCTTGCATATAGAATACCTTTCAGCTTAGTTATGTAGCTTGATTATAATGAAGCAAGGTAAACTAGATATGAAACTGATCCTATAGATGCGTTAGATTGTAGCAGTACAAGACCCATTCACTTTTGTGGTTATGGCGTGGGTAAGTAAAACAAAAATAAGCCAACAAGTGGCTTATTTTATCATACGGATGAAACAGGATGCTTATGGATTGAGCGCGTTAATGATGCGCCCATTGGAAGAAAACATATTATTGGCATTTCCTTGTAAGTACCAATCGCCATCGGTGCAGAGCTTCATCCAGAAATTGCCACGATTGGCTAATCCCGGCAAATTTTCAGTTCGTGCTTGGCGATCATGCGAGCGTTTACGGAGTTGCGCTACATAGGTCATGAGTTGTTCTTCACCTAAGCCGGTTACAGCAGGGTTCGAGCGTGATGGTACACCGAGATCGCGTTCTGCGAGGCGCACAAAGCCATTGTTCACGCCAAAATTAACGCCCATATCAAATAATAATGCCCATGTGAGTGGATATTTAAGTTGACGGCTGACGGTATAGCCTTCGATGACTTGTTTCCAATAACCATCAGTGCCAATCGCATATTGAGCATCAATCATTTCTTGTTCATTGGCAGCAGTTCGTAATAAATTAAGAAAATTTTGATCGTTGCGGAGGGCTTCTTCTCGTGCTTCGATACGGGGTAACAATGCGCGTAAACCATTAGCGGTATCGGATTGTGAACTATTCAAATAGGTATGAATCACGCTGATGAGTGACCCACCTGCAAGTGTAAATTGCAAGAATCCGTAACTGACGATACCTTTATCATAGGTGTTAATCGCACTGAATCCACCTTCCCATGAAGCTGTAAAGCGGAAGGCTAAATTACGAACACGTTCTGTATCTTGGGTCGCATCAGGGAAATCACCACTGGCTAAAATCGGTGTCATGACAGGTTCAGTAGTAGGACCGGGTGTACGCCACACATTACCTGTGCGTCGGGTAACGGTGGATGTTGTTGGTGCTGTTTCTACTGCGTCTTGTGTTTCCGCATTGACTTCACTAATTTCTGTACCTGCATTGACATCCATCGTTTCTGGTTGATTAGAGACAGCATCATCTGCTTCGGATGTCATTGGATCAGCAATGATATCGCTGGCAATATCGATGGTTGTCGGAACATCAGCAGGTGTCTCATCTTCTGGTTCTTCAAGAGGGGCTGCTGGTGCAGAAGTGGTTGCCTGATTGCGTACCAATTGAAAAGCAAACGTTAATTCGCTCAGGTCAGGATAGCCAAATGCGGTGCAATCGCCTTCAATTTCTAGTAGATCATCGCGTATCCATCCAACCGCACCCCCATCAAATAGTAATTGAAACCATTCATAAATTTTGCCATCCAAATCACGTCCTGTAGAATCAGTTTGAACCGCTAAGATACCTTGTCCACTCATCCCAACAGGCACTTTAAAGATAAGGTCATAATCTGTGCTAGGGCCACTACGGACGTTAATTTCAGTTACAGATGGGATATGGGGTATACCACGCACAAGCGCGAGAGCATCACCGGGCATTATATTGTCTCCTTAGAGTGATAATTTATTCATTGTAACCCTATCATACTGGTTTTTCGTGAATCTAACCGTTAGGAAACCTAGCAACTCGTAAAAGAGCTTATCTATTATTCTATTGTGATATTTTTCACATATAATATTATGTATGGTGTTCGGTTAATCAGGTGAAATTCTCATGAAAATTGTCATTTTAGCGTATGGATCACGCGGTGATGTGCAACCCGTTGTCGCGCTTGGACGCGGATTAAAAGCAGCAGGGTTTGAACTTACGATTGCAGCAGGGTCAGATTTTAAAGACTTTGTCGAAGGTGCAGGTTTAAACTTTGCTGGATTCAGTAGCAACATGCAAGACTTAGTCAATTCTGATGCAGGTAAAGATTGGCTAGGAGGTAATGATAATGCGCTACGCGAGATACAAGCGATGCGTCGTATGATTAACACAATGTCTGAGGGGGTTATCAGCGAAGTATTACGTATTACCGCAGATGCAGATGTAATTGTCAGTGGATTACCATTGTTCATAACAGCACAGACAATTGCTGAATATAAGCACAAAATACACATCAACTTACAATTGAGTCCTTTTAGCCCAACAAAGCACGGACGAGCGACAATGTATCCTGCCTTGCCCCAACATAATACTTTTGCCAACATCATCGCAGGGTATATCGGACAGTATGCTTTATATTGGGTTTTTAAAGATGTGTCAAATGCTTTTCGACAAGACCTTGGACTCGCGCCGATGTTATTTAGAGATTATGCCACAGCGTATAATCAAGACGTGCCTATATTATATGGGGTGAGCAAGCATATTATCACTGACCCTGATGATTGGCATAATAATTCTCATATAACAGGGTATTGGTTTTATGATGCGCCATCCGATTGGCAACCCTCACAAGATTTGTTGGACTTTTTAGACAATGGTGAAAAACCTATTTATATCGGCTTTGGGAGTATGCCTGATAAGAATCCACAAGCTACCGTGCAGATGATGCTTGATGCGTTGGCACAAACGGGCAAGCGTGGCATTATTCATACAGGGTGGGCAGGTTTGCAAGCCGAACAATTGCCTGATGATATATTTTTACTAAACCGTGCGCCCTTTGATTGGTTATTTCCGCAGATGGAAGCCCTGATTCATCATGGTGGGTCAGGGACAACATCGGCAGCCATTCGTGCAGGCGTGCCGTGTACTGTCGTATCCCATATGGGCGATCAACCGTATTGGGGACGGCGTGTGCATGAACTCGGCATGGGCAGCAAACCAATTGAACGTCATAAATTAACAACACAGCATCTTGTGCGAATGATCGATGAGATGACTCAATCCGATAACATGAAAAATACTGCTCAAGCAATGAGTAAAAAACTCAAACAAGAAAATGGCGTTGCAGAAGCCGTGCGCGTTTTCCAGAAGTTGCTGGGATAATTTAACGAAAATAGCGATTTCTGATATTGCCACTGTTGATTGCAATCGTTCGTAAAATATAAAAGGCTGCCGAGTAATAAATTGTATCATGAATCACATGCGGATGATTTTGTAGGGCAGTGGCAATATAGGATGCTGTGTTGGGTGTACAGCGTTTTGGCAAGGCATCGACATCAATCCAATCATCTACTTTATTGGTAGTTATCCAAGCTGAATTTAACAGCAGCTACTATTAAGGAAGAAACTTCATTTTTCCTCTGCAAGATCATCATAAAGCAAAAAATTCGACTTTATAAAAGTACCCTTATAAATATGCGATTTTGATAATTACGATTAAATATTACGATTCGCATTATGTTTGATATACAGTAATTTTACTAAAGTAACATATAGAATAATAGCTCTCGAATTACGATTGTGATTACGAAATTACTAAAATGGATCACCATTTAACCGTGTAAAATGGGACATTCTACCCCTTTTATATCAGTCTTGTAACATCTATCATATTATTATAGTATCACCATTGAGAGATGTTTGCAGAAAAGAACTAGGGTATAGTCTTTGACATTACTTATCTCAATATTTAGAAATAGACTATCCATAAATCCTTGAATGTCTTTTAATTGTAATGGTTTGTTAGAAAACTCACCTAGTTTTGTTGGTACATGTAAAAAA
>JBAUIA010000306.1:0-6315 GCA_049680565.1 Phototrophicaceae bacterium | reverse complement strand
CCCCAAAATGCGTAGAGTGAGTCGGTATCATCTGCTGTGATACTATCTTCGAGCGTTGTACCGTACAGCAAGCGAGGAATATCGGCAGGGATGCCAGCAAATGCCGAGCCCTGATCGGTGAGGGTTAAATTATATTCCCCGAAGGATGTTCCTTCAGCGCGTTCAAAGCGTGTCGCAATGATGTAATATAAACCATCAGCAGGTAAACGATAATCTTCGATGAGGGCGCTACTGCCTGTGCCACTATCATCATCTTCAATGAGTGGCTGAAACCCTGCATTGGTTAAAACCAAATAGGCATCTAATTGCCCAATAAATTGCGTCCGTTCCATCGAGATACTGATGATTTGGTCGCGTTGCCCTTCAAAAACATGAAAACGCTCATAACGATTTTGCGTTAATTCTGCCGTAACGGTTTGGTCAAATGCGATACCTGCTGGAGCAAAGCGACTATTGCCTAATCCACTATTATTGGCTTCATCAACAGTTAGCACAAAACTCCCTGCCCCTTCATAGCGACTCGCAACGATAATATATGTCCCTGCCGTGCTGATAACAAAGGTCTGAATACGCGCATTGAAGCTGGTATCATCAAAATCATCGTTTTCCGCAATCAGAAAACGGCTTGGGTCAAGTAATTGGATATAAGGGTCGAGCGTGCCACTGCTACGCACCATCGCAATATTAATAATATCGCCTTCATTGGCATCAAAGGTAAAGAATAAACGCGGTTGTGCATTGGTGATTGTATTCACAATCGGAATCCCATATTGTAAGGAACTGCCTTCATCGGACGATACCCCAACACGCTCGATGAGCAGATCATAATCACCTGATGTTGTGCCGATGCTATAAGCAAAACGCCCAACAATGACTTGATAAGTCCCATTTTCTTGGAAGGTGAGGGTGAAATCTACATTGCGACTTTCAGCCGAATCATCCCGATTGATAATCAGATTGCCTGCTGGATCAAAGATAGCAAGTACAGGATCAAGATCGCCATTAATAGCTGTAAGCTGTACACGCACAATCGTTCCACGCGCCCCTGCAATCGTATAAGCTGCACGCGACGTTGTATCATCAATACGCCCTTCGATTAGCGTACCGACTGTAATTGCCTCAGCAGCACTATCATCTTGCGCGATGACAGGCATTATCATAATAAAGCTGATTGTGATCCAACACAGTAAGAATCGTTTCATAGCTATCATTGTACTCAGTGTGGCAACCTTGTCTAGTTTTGAAGACATAATCAAGGTTTATTGAAATGATTATAGTTACGTTTATTGCATTTATTGCATTTATTGCACTTATTTCATTTAGATGGTAGCATGTTTATCAATCAATAAGGAACATAGAGGTATGCAAATGGTTAATAAAATAGCACCTCCAACACCAGAAGAAACACAAATTGCTCGACAGGCAAAACAGATCCTTGGACAACATCTCGTTACCCATCAGTCGCTAAAATTACGCCTGATGAATGTAGATGATGAAGCAACCATCGAAATGCCATCAGGTGCTGTGACGCTGCTTATGGATATATTGGATGCAATGTCACGCGGGCAGAATATCACCCTTATTTCTGAAAATTCTGACTTAACTACAGTCCAAGCAGCAGACATTCTGAGAGTATCACGACCCTATTTGATTAAATTGCTAGAAAATGGCGATATTCCACATTATATGGTTGGGACACATCGTCGTATCTTATTAGAAGATGTACTACAGTATAAACAAGCAATTGACCAAGAGCGTGAGCATATCCTAGATGATTTAGTTGCAGATGCTCAAGATCAAAACATGGGTTATTAGTGAGTGATTGCTCTATTAGATGCTAATGTACTGTATCCTGCACCATTGCGTGATGTATTGTTGCAACTCGCTGTATCCGATATTTTTCGCGCACGTTGGACAAGGGATATTCATCGTGAATGGATTGGTTCATTATTACGAAATGAACCCCATCGTGATCGTGAAAAGCTCCAGAAAACGCGCGATATGATGGATCAAGCAACACGAGATGCACTCATTACGGGCTATGAACCGTTGATAAATACACTTGAATTACCCGATCCTAATGATCGTCATATTTTAGCAGCAGCCATTACAGGATACTGTGATGTAATCGTTACTAAGAATCTAAAAGATTTTCCTGATAACATATTGCTTGAATATAATCTTAAAGCACAGCATCCTGATAGGTTTCTTTTGCACCATCTCGACAATAATCCTACTCAGTTTTGTGCTGCTATTGCTAAAGTCCGTGCGCGCCTGAAAAGACCATCCTATAATGTTCAACAATATCTTTCTATTCTTGCCAAGCAAGAACTGCCTACAACTGTTGCTTTACTAGAGCAATATTCTGATCGTATTTGAGTAAATTAATCACCCTCTGGCATTTCAATCGTTTTATCAATGAATAGCGCAGGGATGATCGCAATAGCAGATAAGACTGCGCCGATTAAGCCCATTTCACCTAATACTTGCACCGATGACACGGTATAAGCAGTATTGAATGCGCCCAGATCAAGCGTTGTAATCCCTGCTGTCGCTTCGGCAACCATCGCATTAATCCGATAGAACATCACACTACTGAGTGTACTAATACTGACCGTCATCCCAATGAGGCGTAAAATCAGTACAATTGCCCCTGCGACACCGCGCTCACTATCCTTGGCACTATTGATAATCGCAGCACTCACAGGCGAGAAGGTCAAGCCAATCCCCACCCCGACAATTGCCATTTCAATCCCAACAACCACAGACGAAATATCCACCGTCCATGTGAGCCAAATAGCAGTGAAGCCAATGATCGACAAAATCAAACCTACTAAAATGGTTTGCTTCACGCCGATACGGTCACTCATCCAGCCACCGGGAACCGCCGCAAATGCCATCGGTAAGGTGAGGGTTGATAACATTGCCCCAACTTGCAAAGCAGCATCACTGAATGAGTTCGCATCACTTTGTAAATTGACCAAAATGGGTACACTCACTAAACCAATGAAGAGGCAATATCCAACCAGCAAATTGACCAAAGAGGCTGCCGATAAATTACGTCTCGTGAACATTTTAAGGTTAACCAGTGGGTCTTTGACTTTGGATTCCACTAAGATGAACCCTACTAGCAAGATAACAGCCAGTGCCAATAAAGGGAGGGCATAATCAGGCAGAGGTTGCAAATCTTCAACACGGACTGCACCGCCTGTTGGGTCAATATTTGCACCTAAGCCAATACTCATTGCTGATAGTGAGCCAACAATCAAAACTGTTCCGAGTAGATCAAATACGCCACGCACTTTGACCATCGTCAGATTACGCAGGGCATATAAGATGCTAAAGAGCGCAAAAAATGTGAGTGGTACATTCATCCAGAATAACCCTTGCCACGGCATAATCTGCATAAAGACACCACCATAAACAGGTCCCAATACCCAGCCGAGGGTATCCATCGCTGCCACAAATCCGAGCGGACGTGCGCGTTTATCAGGTGGGAAAATATCCCCCACCAAAGCCAGACTAACAGGCACGAGTGCGCCTGCACCAATGGCTTGTATCGTGCGTCCGATGATGATCGCTTGCAAACCCACATAAGAATCGTTGGGACGTTGCCCCAATGTAAGATAGAGGTTCGTTAACCAATCTTTCGGTACAGACAAAGCAACGGCTACCCACGTTGACCCGATAATGAAAACGAGCAAACTCGCAACATAGACCATCCGTCGCCCTAATAAATCGCTCAGTCGTCCTGTAAACGTGAGGCTGACTGTATAAGCAAGCAGATAGGCTGTTACAACCCATGAGGCATCGTCTAAGCCTGTCTCGAATGGCAAGCCTAAATCGGTGACGAGTTCAGGTAAAAAGGCGCTGACCACTGTTAAATCTAATGAACCTACAAAAACAGGGATCGCAATAAAGCCAATCACAATCCAAGGATTGATATTGGTTAAGGGTGTATATCGTATACTTTCATTATCGGATGTATCAATAGCATCCATTTTGGGGATCAATAGCCATAGTGGAATGAGCAAGACTAAACTGCCAATTGCCCCGACCAAGCCACCGATCACAACTGCATTGGACGGACTGCGCCCTTTTCGTTGATAAATGAAGGGCGTTACGACTGCACCGAGAATTGAACTTAAGCCCATCAGCCATAATAAAGGTGTCAGCCATGTTACAGAAGTGAGAGGAACTTCTTCAGGGAGTGTAATGGTCGTATCAACCCCTGTTGGCGCATCGACTTCAAAGATTGCATTACCATCATAAATCTCAATACCCCAGAACGTGTCGTCTTCACCATCTGCTGCGGTATCAGGGATCGTGAGAATGATTTGTGTCGGTAGATTCAGTGTGCGATCAATAAAAATATCGACCTCGGTGCGCTCTGCATCAAGATCAACTAAGCCAAATAAGAGTTCATTGACCACATCTGAGGTCGCATCGCCACTCGCATGGATAATATCGCTATCATCGCGTTGGATTGTTTCGATATAGCGTACATTGGTTAAGCTAGAAATTGCCGATGTAAAACCAGAATCAGCCCCCATCAATGAATCGGGATTGAAATCTTCCGCAAATGCAAATGGAATCCATGCAGTATTGAGTGGACTCAGCCATTGATTATCTTGTTCAGCAAATAGACCCACAGAGACCAACAAAGTTTGAATGCTAATGCGAGCATTGGCATAGAGTTTATCAGGCGCAATGAAGGCTGCTTCGGCTGAACTCATGGTTGTTTCTAGTTGCGGTTGCCCCGGACCCAATTGGAAGATAAAGGGATAAGGCGTACCCCCTTGCACAATATTGAAGCGGAAGGATTGCAACAAACGGAAGTTATCCACCGCATCAATCACAATCAAGCGTGCATCTTCATCAGTGAGGGTTGTTGTGTCGGATTGTTGTGTACAGCTTGTGATGACGACTGCACTGATGAGCATCAGCAGGATTATTTTCCAGATGGATTGCTTCTTAAATTGCTTATTCATAAAATGGCATCAACCTTATCTATTTCCATGAGTCTATTAGTACCATTACGCATCAGATGTTTATATGTTGTAGGATAATACCACGCTCTACCTGTAAAGTTACGGTTCTCATGGTCTTGTAAGATCATACCGCCATTGCAAAAATTCAGTTCTAAAACTGAAACCAAAGGGCAATGATTCATCTAATAGTAAATCACCTGTTGCTGTATCATAAATTTGATAGGTATCTTCATCCGTATCATAAATCAATATCATGGTGTAATCAGGTGACCACCACATATGATAATCATTCCTTTGTTGAAATGTTTCAACAGACTGCTCAAGGGTGAAAAACGTTACAAAGTCTTGTGTTTCAATACGATAAATACCATAAGCGAGTGATTCACCATCTAAGATTTTTAAGAGAAGAATTGAGTTGCCATCATTTGACCAAAGATCAAAATTGAAATCATAAAACCGTAGGTCTTGATGCAAGGGTGTTGCTGTTTGTGTTGGCACATCATACAACCATAATTGACTGTGTACATCAATATAAGGAAGTACTAGCGCATTAGGCGACCATCTTAAGACCTGATTGATGGCTGCTTGACCTTCAGTAATAATTATTTCAGTGCTAGTGTAGCTATCGAGATCAAGCAAGTAATGCCGTCGGTCTAATGTTCGGATATTGGCAGGATTAGCAGAGTTAGTATATTGCAAAAATTGCTGATCTGACGATGTATTATACAGTGATCCAAGTATTTTATCGCCGTAAAATTCACCTGTATCAGGGTTAATTATGAGGAAGTTACTAGGCAATTGTAAGCGAGTGATGAACAGATGATTATCTTGGATATAAACATCTGTAGGTGTTTGTGAGAATGGATAGTTATCTAAAGTAGTCGATTCACCTGTTTGAGTATCCATTTGATGCACTGTTACACTATCACCATCACTATTTCTAGAAACAATATAGAGTGGCTCGTTATCATCAAAATCCCATCTGACCTCAACTTGCCTTGTCTGTGTAGGAACTGTCCCGACTAATACTTCTTCTTCATTGCGTGTAATATAGATATAGCTTGTTTCATTAATCCATTCATAACGATAACTAATGCCTAACTCGCTGTTTGACTGTGATTGAGCCGCAAAACTAATATTGGGGAGTTGTGCAACATACGAAACATACGTTACTGGGTCAAATATAAGTTCTGACCGTTCACTCATACCAAATATATTTCGGTAGATACTCAAGGGAGGATAAGGATTGACTTGTTGCCCAACCACCCGTGCAATAATGATACTCATAGCAATGCCAATTACTAAAATAATCAGTCTACGTGCA
>JBAUIA010000305.1:0-13006 GCA_049680565.1 Phototrophicaceae bacterium | reverse complement strand
TGTTTTTGTTTGGATTTTATTAACATAACCTCAGTTTTAGATAATGCAGATAATTAAATAACGCGAATAATGCTTAACGTATCGTCACCTGTGACTCTTAATATGCGTTGACTGAAGTCAACTTTTGACGACATATTTATACAATAATTGCACTTAAGCGAGCTTTAGCTCCCGAATAAGTTTAGCTAGATCGCTTTAGCGTCTAGCGATAATGCTTGAAAGAAACCGTCTAATGGATTGACTGATGTCAGTATCAGTGACATGATTGAAACGTTTTTAATCAGTTACATGTCTTATCCATTATTCGCGTTAAATAGTGTAATTGAGACGCATTTTTGAATTTTTCATCAAATTGTAGCAATTGATTTTGAACCAATTGAGGCAAATTATAGATATTTTCTGTAATTATCGTTTTAACAAACACGCGCTAAGAACTGATGACTAAAAACTTGACTGCATAGATAGCAGGACTCAAAAACATCCTTGCTTCTTTAAGCAAAACTCGCTTTCACATAACATACAATTTTTATACGTGCCTTGCATGATCTCTCATCTGCTTCACACACATCTTGTCTACAATATAAGCAAGTTGTGAAAAGTATCACGAGTGGAAATATCTATGTTCAGAAACATCATTTTTCGTTTAGGCTTACGCTATATTAGCCGACGTTTTTTTCAGAGTTTATTATTCATCATTGGGGTAGCACTTGGTGTTGCCGTTGTGATTGCTATTGATCTTGCAAATGGCAGTGCAAGCCGTGCATTTTCGCTTTCAACAGAGAGTATCTCAGGACGATCAACGCACCAAATTGTGGGGAGTGTCGATGGTATTTCCAGCGATATTTATACCGACATTCGTCTTGATCTCGGGATTCGCCTCAGTGCGCCTGTGGTTAATGATCTGGTACGCGCTGTTGATGTGCCACAACCCTTGCGCCTTTTAGGGATTGATCCATTTTCAGAACCGCCTTTCCGTAATTATTTATCTACGATTGAAGTCATCGGTGAAGATGATATTGATGTCTTTGAAGCCTTAAATCGTTTCATCGCTGAACCCAATACGATTCTGATTAGTCAAACACTGGCAGATGATATTGGTAAAGTTCCGGGTGATATGCTGGTATTGCGTGTTGCCGATGAAGATAAACCTGTCCGAATTATTGGTATTTTGCGCCCGTCGGATGCACTTAGTCAGCAAGCGCTTGATAACTTCATCATGACTGATATTGCTTCTGCTCAAGAAATTTTAGGCGATATTGGCACAATCACTCGCATTGACCTGATCTTAGATGACGACACTGATTTTGCAGCGATTCAGCAAATTTTGCCCGAGGGCGTACAGTTGGTCAGCACTGCTGATACAGGGTCTGCACTCAGCCAGATGACGGATGCTTTTGAGATTAACCTACAAGCCTTATCACTCTTAGCCGTCGTTGTGGGTGTTTTCCTAATTTATAACACGGTGACTTTCAGTGTGGTACAACGTCGTCCAGTGATTGGTATTTTGCGAAGTATCGGCAGTACCAAACGCCAAATTTTTGCCTTCATCATCGGGGAAGCCTTTATCTTAGGGATTATTGGTACGATTCTTGGGGTTGGCTTAGGGATTATCTTTGGGCGTTTCACGGTTGGCATTATCACCCAAACGATTAACGATCTCTATTTTTCAGTGACAGTTAATACTGTTAGCGTCGAACCGCTAACCTTACTCAAAGGGATTGCACTCGGTCTGATTGCGAGTACAGGGGCAGCGATTATCCCTAGCATTGACGCAACCCGTACACCGCCATCAGGTTCAATGAAGCGTAGTTCCTTTGAAGAAAAAACGGTTGAATTGATTCCTTATATTACTGTTGCTGCGATAGCGTGCCTCATCATCGGCTATTTGATTCTGCAAATTCCGACAACCAGCCTCTATGTGAGCTTCACGGCATTATTCTTTGTCATTTTTGCGGGCGCACTCTTTACTCCCATTATGCTAGTTGGGTCAATGCGTTTACTGACGCCACTCACCTCGGCACTATTTGGTGTTTTAGGACGTATGGCACCACGTGCTATTGTACGCTCATTGAGCCGCACCAGCATTGCTGTGGCAGCGCTGACTATTGCTGTCAGTGTGATTATTGGTGTCAGCGTGATGATTGGTTCATTCCGCAATACGGTTGCCAATTGGCTCGATAATACACTCGTTGCTGATATTTATATCTCACCGCCCAATTTAACCGCCAATCAGACGGCTGTTGATGTTGACCCTGTGATCCGTGCGCTTGTATCAGAAGTAGAAGGTGTTGCGCGTGTCTCATCGTCACGCAGTGTCCAAGTTGCAGCACCAGATTATCCTGATTTACCGCCTGTCAATCTATCAGCCGTTGATTTTGATTTAGCAGGGAATGCGCGTGATTTTGTGTGGATTGATAATGATAATTCCGCCGATGCACTGGCTGGTGGGCGATTGATGGTCAGTGAACCTTTCGCATTTCGTCGTGGCATCACACGCGATAACAACACATTGACGATCTTGACCCCTATCGGTGAACAAACCTTTGAAATATTTGGTGTCTTTTATGATTACAGCACCGATCAAGGGAGTGTGTTGATGTCACGCGATTTGTACGATCAATATTGGGATGATCCGAATGTAACAGCCGTTGCAGCCTTTGTTGAACCAGATGCCGATTTGGATGCAATTATCGAAACATTGGAAGATGATGTTCTAGCAGCCTTTGATGTTGATATTCAGAGTAATCGTGCCTTGCGTACCAATGTCTTTGAAATATTTGAACGCACGTTTACGATTACGATTGCATTGCGCGTTTTAGCGACATTGGTTGCCTTCATCGGGATTCTATCAGCATTAATGTCACTTCAGTTAGAACATACCCGTGAATATGGCACAATGCGTGCAACAGGGATGACACCGCGACAATTACAACAATACACCTTCATCCAAACAGGCTTGATGGGTTTGGTTGCTGGCGTTTTAGCTATCCCGATTGGTATTTTGCTAGCAATGGTCTTAGTCTATGTGATTAATGTCCGCAGTTTTGGCTGGACAATGCAATTTGAGATTATCTATAGCGAAATCGGACAAGCATTTTTAGTTGCGATTGTCGCTGCATTGTTAGCAGGTATTTACCCTGCCTACAAACTGGCAAGAATGAATGTTAGCCGTGCGTTGCGGAGCGAGTAAATCATAGATTTTGTGTATTAGGTATGTGTGAAATGACTCACTATAAATTAAGCATAAAAGAGCATTTTTACCACGAAGGCACGAAGAACACAAAGAAAAACAGGTCATAGAACACTATTTTCATGTTTATCTGATGGCTGAGAGCGTGTCTGCAAATAAGGACACTCTCCCTTATCACCGCCCGATGTTTTGAACATCGGGCTACAAAAATTGGAAAGTCCAATAAATGGACTCAAAATCAACCCTTTTGTTGGGTTTTCATCGAATTGCAACAGAGCAGTTTTGAACCGATTGAGGCAAGGTATGGATATTTTCTGTAATTATCGTTTTAACAAATACGCTCTTAGTTTTTAGTGGTTCGCTAAAGACTAAAAGCTAAGAACTTTATGTGCAAATTTGCCTGAATTTAACACTCCATTGTCTCTCCTCATGTTTTGTCTTACACATTAATCGCATACTTTTATCCTATTAAGTCATGATGTCTATCACTGCTTAAAATCCTCTCAAACACTGATAATAGAGGCAATTAGTGATAAAGGTTTTCAGTTTATGAGTGACGTAATCACACATGATATTATCATCGTTGGTGCTGGTTTAGCAGGCAGTTGGGCAGCGATGATTGCTGCACGCCAAGGTATTAAAAATATTGGTGTTCTTAGTAAAGTTCATCCACTGCGCAGTCATAGTGGCGCAGCACAAGGTGGCATAGCTGCTGCGCTTGGTAATGTTCGTCCTGTTGCAGGGACAGGTTCTCGCGGCGCATTAGAGCAAGTTCCGATGGGTGATGACCCCGTTGATAGCCCCGAGTTACATATGTTTGATACGATTAAAGGCTCAGATTGGCTGGGCGATCAAGATAAAATTGATGTTTTAGTACATGATGCAATTGATATTGTCTATGAATACGAGCATATGGGGTGTGTCTTTAGCCGTACCGAAGATGGACGCATCAATCAGCGTCGTTTTGGTGGACACAGCGCCCCGCGTGCGAATTTTGCTGCTGATTATACAGGTCATGTTTTGCTGCATACAGTACATGAACAATGCCTCAAATTAGGCGTAAATTTTTATAGCGAATGGTATGTCCTAGAATTACTCGTTGAAGATGGGGTCACTTATGGGTTGATTGCAATGAACATCCTCACAGGTGAGCTTCATACCCTACTTGGTAAAGCTGTAATGTTTGCGACAGGCGGTTATGGTCGTGCATGGAAAATTACCTCGAATGCAACGGCTAATACAGGTGACGGCGTAGCAATTGCCTATAATGCTGGTGTGCCATTGATGGATATGGAGTTTGTTCAATTTCATCCAACAGGTATCTACAAACATGGCATCTTGATGAGTGAAGCCTGTCGTGGCGAAGGTGGTTATCTCACCAATGCTAAAGGCGAGCGTTTCATGGAAAATTATGCGCCTGATAAGATGGAACTCGCCCCGCGTGATCTCGTGAGCCGTAGTGAGCAAACTGAAATTGATGAAGGTCGTGGTGTTGGCGAGGATGCAAAAGGCATTTACCTTGACATGACCCATCTAGGTGCAGAAAAAATACTAAGCCGTTTACCACAAGTGCGTGAAATTGCGATGAACTTCCTCGGAGTCGATATTATTGATGCGCCTGCGAAAATTCAGCCAACAGCACACTATAGTATGGGTGGCATCCCCACTGATGTGAATGGGCAAGTCATTCGGGATGCAACAGGTACGCCATTTACGGGATTTTTTGCTGCGGGAGAATGTGCATGTGTCAGTGTGCATGGTGCAAACCGACTGGGGACAAATAGTCTCCTTGAAGCATCTGTTTTCGGGCGACGTGCTGGTTATGAGATGGCAAAATTTGTTCAATCAGGCGCTACAATTCCAAGTGTCAAAACCCATCATTTAACCGAAAAACAGCGCACGCGCATACGAAATATTATGGATAATCCTCATCTAAAAGGTAAGGGAGGCAATATTTCCTCGCTTGCTGAAGAACTCAAATGGAATATGACCGATAATTGTGGCATTTTCCGTGATGATGAGCGATTAGCCCAAGCCCTAAAGACCATCCAAGACTTACAAGTCCGTTTTAAAACGGCTGAAGTCATGGATAAAAGTAGTCGGTTTAACACAGATGTCTTGATGGCACTCGAAACCGATAATCTGCTGACATTTAGCGAAGTTATTGTTGCTGGTGCATTAGCCCGTACCGAAAGTCGCGGGGCGCATTCACGCACAGATCATAAAAAACGCAATGACGACGATTGGCTCAAACACACTATCGCTATCCGTAATGAGGATGGCAAGCCTGATTTAACTTATAAAGCAGTCAATATTGACTGGGAACGTTATCCACCTCAAGAACGAAAATATTAGAGGATAGAAACATGAGCGACAAAACAATGATTACAGTACGGGTGCGACGTTTTAACCCTGATGTCGATGACAAGCCCTATTATCAAAATTATCCACTCGAACTCACCCCTGATAAAACCGTCTTGGATGCGCTAGAGGAAATTAAAGCCGAGCAAGATGGTAGCTTAACCTTCCGTCGGTCTTGCCGTCATGCGATTTGTGGCTCATGTGCGATGATGGTCAATCGGAGTAACACTTTAGTCTGTACAAAACCGCTCATTTCAGTCGTCAATGATGGTGGATTCTTTAGCAAAAAAAATACTGTTCTGATTGAGCCTTTACCCTATCTACCGATTATCAAGGACTTAGTGGTGGATAGAAGCATATTCTGGGAACATTATCAACAAGTAAAGCCTTGGTTGATTGCACCTGAGCAATTGCCCGAAAAAGAATTTCGGATGTCCCAAGCAGAAGTTGATGCCTTGGAACTTGCTGAAACCTGCATTATGTGTGGCGCGTGTTATTCGTCTTGCCCGATTGTGGCTGGAACAAAAGAATATCTAGGACCACATGCACTACTCAAAGCCTTCTTACGGATTATGGATCCGCGTGACCAATCCCCAAATGAACGTCTGGATATGGTTGCAACTGAAAAAGGGGCATTCCGTTGCCGTAAAGCAACCAATTGTATTGATGCTTGTCCGAAAGGCTTAAATCCTGCACGAGCAATTTCTAATCTTGCTAAAGCCTCCTTGCAATCTGGGCGTTTAACCGCAGACCGCGCTGAACGTCTGAAAACATTAATCGCTGAAATGGATGATTCTGCTCAGAATATTGATAAAATGGGAACACGTCCACAAATAAGCGTGAACGCTATTTCTATTCAGGAGTAACTTTAAATTAGGAGCATCGGCTTGATGCTCCTAACTAATCAGTGTTCACACGGTCATCATACCGCGCATAAATTATTTTAAAATGGGAAAATGAACGGCAATACAATCACTGTTATCACCATCATGATGAGAATTAATGGGATACCAATTTTCATATAATCACTAAATCGATAATGCCCTGCACCCATCACAAGGGTATTCGCTGGTGAAGCAACAGGTGATGCAAATGCCATTGATGCAGCAATTGCAATTGCCATCAGGAAGGCATACGGTTCAACACCCAACTCGATAGCCGTTGCTAATCCAATAGGAGCAACAATCACAGTGGTTGCTGTATTGGATAGCACCTGTGTAAACGTTGCAGTCAGTAAGAATAAACTGCCCATCACAATCAAAGGACCTGCATCACCCAGTGTATTTGTGAGCGTTATTGCAATATTGTCAATTAAGCCAACTGATTCTAAAGCGGTTGCCATTGGGAGCATACCCGCAATCAGCACGATACTTTTCCAATCAATGACCTCATAGGCTTCATCCATCGTCAAGCAACCTGTCAAAACCATTAACAGCGCTGCAAAGATGCTCGCTGTCGATACTGCGGTAATATTCAGTACAATCAGTATAAGCATCCCAAGCATAACAATTAAGGCAATTGGTGCTTTTTTGTATCTGGATGTGCCTAATATACCTTCAATTTCAGGTTGACCTAATACCACAAAGTTCGGGCGCTGAGATTTCTTGAGGTCTAGAATATCTTTCCACAAACCTTGTACTAACAGAATGTCTCCTGCTTTAAGAACAACACTAGACGGTTTAATGCCTTCATCCATTTCCTGTCGTCTGATAGAAATAACATGCAACTGAAAACGATTGCCGAATCGAATATCACTGAGGGTTTTTCCGATAAACGCGGATCGTGGACGAACTAGAACCTCTGCAATACCACTTTCTTGACTAATTATTTCGCCCTCTTTTTTCAAGTCTTTAGGGAGTAATGATAAATTCCAGTGAGCCATTGCTTTATGAATAGCCTCTTCATTACCTTCAACTAACAAAAGATCATTGGTCTGGATTACAGTCTCATTTTGTGGGCGGATGACATCAGTTTTCTCGCTTTGTAGGACAACTGATTGCGTACCAAATTTAATAGAGGCTTGTGGTGCAGGTTGACGCTGAATTTCCATAATTGTCAAATAGAAATCATGTCGCAAATTCGACTCTGCGATAGTAAGCCCTATCAATGCAGATGGATGCTCCACCTTTAAATAATAGAGATGTTCATCTAAATGATAGATATGAATGAGTTCTTCGGGCTTTGTCACAGGTAAATCAGCATGCAAGGCTTGATGATTGGGTAAAATTTTGCGCCCAATTGTCAACATGAAAATAATACCCGTCACTAAGAGAATGAGACCCATTGGTGTAAAGCTGAAAAAAGTGAAGGTTTCTAAACCTTCTTTACGCAGCAAATCACTCACAATAATATTAGGTGCAGTCCCGATCAAGGTCATTGCACCACCGAGTAATGACCCGAATGATAATGGAATCAACAATCGTGAAGGACTTATTTTGGCACGGCTGGCAAGGGCAATAATCGCAGGTAAAAGAACAGCAACAGTCCCTGTATCGCTCATAAAACCTGATAGGAAAGCAACTGACAACATGATGACAATCATTAAGCGTGTCTCATCTTTACCTGCGATTTTTAAGATACGCTCGCCAATAATACCTGCTAACCCTGTTTGCATGACACTACCGCCCACAATGAATAAAGCAGCAATGGTTAACACTGCCGAGTTAGAAAACCCTGCGAGTGCTTCGGGCGGTGATAAAACACCTGTAAGCATTAATGCAACAACAACACCCAGTGCAACCACATCAACCCGCAACCACTCGGTTACAAATAGAATAATAGCAACCAGCAAGATGAATAAGGTATAGACTACGTCTAAATTCATTGATGGGGAGAATCTTTCTTGTTAGTAACTGATGGTATTTTTAATAGCTTTTTAGCTCATATACACCATAGCATAGAAGAAAAATATCCCCCCTATCATTTGTCACTATTAGGCATGATCTCCATCTTGATATGACTCTAATTTCTTTCATCGGGTTACTAAATGTATGCCTATGAGATCATGCTTCCAATGTACTGCGTGTGATCTGATTATCGTAATACTTAATTGCACTCTGTGCCATGCTATTGAGTGATTGCATATTGAAAAAAGCATTGATAATAGGACCTGCCAGTGGCACAAAGCCCATTGCAAGGCGGGCAGGGACACGCGCACTAATGCGACTGCCTAATTTGAGCGCCAGCTTATTACTAATCCGTCGATCAATCTGTTTGGTAAAAACACTATCGCGTGCAGGGACTTTGCTCTGGGCAGAAATCACCATTTCACCGATTTGTTCACGTCCAGTTAAGGCTTGCACCATCGCTTGAGCAGCTTCATCGCCTCCAAAATCATGCACGAGGTTATCAAGTACACCGAGTGTTTTGATGACGATATTGTTTTCATCTTTATCATCACGGATATGTTGTAAACGGGCATAGCCGTCATCGGTGAGCGCATAATCAAAAGCACTGATAGCAATTGCCATATGATCGAGGATATGGGCGTTGTAGTAGCTATGATTTGCCCATAGTGTCAAGATATTGCGTAAATCCGAATGTTGCGCTGTTTCGATAACATATGCCCCTTTTATGGCACCAATCCCCCAACTGATGGTTGCCATTTTATGGATGAGATAGGCAATACCTGCTGGGATGGTCAAGGTATGCAAACCGGGGATCGCCATTTCCGCGCCACCTGCTAAGCCTGCCAATGCTAATTCTTGATTTGTCCAGCTTTGGAGGCTGTCATGTTGCTTGGCATCTTCGATTGCAGATTGTGGATTACCTCCTAAATCATCAAAGGCAATAATAATGGCTTCTGCCACCTGTTCTTGTAAACCCATTGATGCGACTCTTTCACTTATTGTCTATTTAATGAGTATAACGAATTTCAGAGGATAATCGTTGCATCTCTTTCATAACTATGATGTATTTTTAGTGTTATATTGAGTAAGTGTGTCCAAATTGAAAGTTATTGTGATGAATATAATTCAGCGTGTATTGTTTGAAATTTTCCGTGCGCCCTTAGCGCTCTTCTGGTATTTAAGGGGTTGGCGCTTAAGTATTGATAAGTTAGAAGATGATAAAGTGATCCTCACAGGTTCACCGCATACATCGAATTGGGATTATATGAATTTTTTGCTCGCAGCAATCACGCTCCGACGCAAAATTTTTGTAACCATTAAAAGTGAATTATTCTTCTTTCCACTTGGTTTTATCCTCAAAGCATTGGGCGGTATTCCAATTGATCGTCATTCATCACAAAATTTTGTAGAGCAGCTAACAGATCGTTTGAATGAAGCAGATCGTATGGTCTTGTTATTCACACCCGATGGCACACGCAGCTTTCGCCCCTATTGGAAAACAGGCTTCTATTGGGTATCAAAAGCAACCGGGATTCCAGTGACACTTGCGATTCCCGATTATCAAAAGAAATTTGTTTATATGGATTATAAATTCCATCCAACAGGCGATATTGAAGAAGATTTTGTTAAAATCCGTGAGATGCAGGAAACGTATGGCTATGGCTTATATCCTGAAAAAACCAATCCTGTAATTACCCGTAGTGCCTACGAAGAACAAGTGATGGATGCTGAGACGGATCTATCCGCAATTGAAAAGATGGATATTGCAGCAAACACCGAACTTAGCGCATAAAACGAAAATGGGCGAGATAACTCGCCCACAATTTAACTACTCACGCCATATCAGATGACTATCTCCAAATTCATGCCACAAATACCCTTCAGCAATCGCTTCTTCATAAGCAGCTTTAATACGATTTTCTTTCGCAATCGTGTAGAGCATTGCTAAATGACTCGTTACGGGATCATGTAAGCCAGTAATCAAGCCATCAACAACATGGACTCCTACACGCGGATGAATGTAGCGCCGTGTGAAGCCATTACGTGCATTGAGCTTTTTGCCGTCCCACCCTGATTCTAGCGCACGAACCACCGTTGTACCGACTGCGACAATCCGTTGTCCATTCTCTTTCGCATGATTCACAATGGCGGCTGTTTCAGGTGAAATAGTAAAGGGTTCAGGATAGAGTGTGTGTGACTCAATATCATCTACTTCAACTTCAAGGCTAGAAACGCCTGTATGTAATGTAATTTCTGCGATTTGTACACCTTTTTGCTGTAAATCAGCCACGACGTGTTCGGTAAATGGATACGCCGCCGAGGGCATTTCGACGCTACCTGCGACACGCGCAAAAACTGTTTGATAATGTTGCAATGGATAGGATGTATCGACATAGCCGTAGCGAATTGGCTGCCCAATAGTATCGAGTGAACACCGCAGACAGCCTTCAAATTGTATAAACCAGAGGCGCTCTAAATTGGGGAACGGCGCAACCAAACGCCCCGTAAGATCACCAACTGTAATCTTATCGCCTTGTTGTAAAGGTAAAGGTCCTGCTTGCGAGACACTCCAACGCGGTTCTGCCAACCATAATCCACGCCCATAATCTGTGGATAGATTCAACTGAAAATTGCCAATGCTGCCCTTCGCACGAACACTGGCAGGTAAGGTAGCGCTATTATTGACTACGAGTACATCACCAGCAGCTAAAAAATCAGGTAAATGACGAAATTGTGTATGCTGATTGCCTGTTGATGAACTGACCATCAAGCGAATATTCGCTTTTTCAACACCACGTAAGGATGCAGGGCGAGTAGCTGCAAGATGTGAGGGACGATCAAACATGAGTGAGGCTAATTTCATGCCGATACCTCCCAAATATCTGATTGGGCTTGGAAGCGTAATCCATTTATCGACTTAGGGTCTTGTCCGAGTAACCAGCCCCAAAATGGCAAGGTCGCTTCGGGTAAGGGGCGGTCTGATATATCTTCATTGGGAAAGGCATCTTGGTGCATATCTGTTCGCATATCACCGGGATCAACACTAATCACAGTGATGCCAGCAGCAGATAATTCATTAGCTAATGTCTTAGAGACTAAATCCAATGCTGCTTTACTCGCCCCATACGCTCCCCATCCTGCATAGCCACCCATCGCAGCATCACTACTGAGGTTAACAACCAAGCCTTGTGCATGACTTAGATACGGCAATAGGTGCTGAATCAAAGCAATAGGCGCAATGACATTGGTATAAAACACATCATTGAGCGCTTCTAAATCATAATCGCTGAGCGGTGACATCGGTAATGTGCCAAGTGTGGAGGCATTGTTGAATAGGAGATCAACTTGACCGTATTGTTGAGCAATACTGGCGATTGCTTGCTGATGGGTGGTATCCCGAACATCACCGACAAGGGCATGAACGGTTGCTCCCATTTTTTCTAGTGTGGTAGCAACAGATGTGAGTGTATCAGCATGACGTGCTGTTATCACAAGATCATAATTTTGAGCAGCTAACCATCCTGCGAGTGTTTTGCCCAGTCCTTTGCTAGCCCCTGTGATGATTGCTAATTTGTTATGAGGCATTGTATCTCCTTACCATTGATAGTGGTTTAGCTGCAACCACTATCTGCTATTTGATATATAGCTTTATGGTAAGGTGAAACGCATCCTGAGCCATCGTCCAATAGGCAAGACTTGTGCGTGTACCAAAGGTCAGTGCGTACTGGACGGTATAGCAGCAGGTTTTTCATCATCTACCCGTGCGCCAAGTTGATCGGGCGTGAAATGTCCGCCATAGGTTGGTGTTGGGACTTCGGTATATAAGAATGGTTTTGTGCGCGGTGGCATAAAGCGCATAGCAAAACCCAACAATTTCAAGCCATTATGTGTCGCAAAACGAATTAAGCCATGTGGTTTGTTGAAGCCCATTGCATAGAGTAATTTATCATCCAAGAATGATAAGACAATTTCACGCACTAGTGGGCGGATAATCGCAGGATACCAACTCACGAATAAATCAACGGTTGCACCACCAATTGCACGATTGGCATCATCATATTTGAAATATTTTTCTTCATGAGCAATATTAAACGCTTCGTATTCTTCCATACTTTCAGGAATATCTTTAATCTTCATACGAATGCCGACTTCACGCCAGAAATGGAAATTAGCTAGATTTTCGTGATGCGTCGGGGTACGCCAGCCATATTTTTGATGCCAGCGAATTGGCTCAAACACAAAAGTTGATAACACATAAAGCATATCCCTATTATTGAGATTCCAGCGTCCATGCAAGTAATTCATAGTGGCGATGACTGTTTTACCATAGTCGCTATCGTAGCCTTTTTCGGCGATGCCAGCCAGCATGAGCGTTGTATCATCATAACGCTTTTGACCATGTTGCTCAAATTGCCCTGATGCTGCCAACACACGGCTTGTGTGCGGAACAGCGTAAGTACGAAACAAGGCAAATTCAAGCGATTTTTTAATCAACCAAGGGTATTCATATGCTCCGACTAAGAACGTAATTTCTTGACAATCGTCTTTAGGGTCAAGCTGTAAAACACGCTTGAGTACATCGTAACGTCCAGCCATGTGTTTTCCT
>JBAUIA010000304.1:0-2097 GCA_049680565.1 Phototrophicaceae bacterium | reverse complement strand
ATTCTGAACAAGATAGGTACTACAGACGAGAAAATCGGCGATCACGTTTTAGAGACATTGGAAATGGTCTTTATATTATACGCTTGATGTGAAATTAAAAAGCATATTCAGAATCCCAAGAAAAAGTCTGAACATCAATGCCAAAGTCTAGTTTTAAGCGATACCGCAATAGATGAGCGGTGACTTTGGCAATAATACGAGCAGACAAACCGTCTAAGGTTTTAGCTAACAAGTGTTCCAAATGCCGTCCAGTATTCTGAATTTCATGGAAAACACCTTCAATCCGCTCGCGTGCGCTATTGAGCAAGCGCTGGAAAGCTTTATCATGTTGCTTTTTCTGGTTTTTACGCTTGGGTGTCAATATAACACTGTTAGTTTGCTCATAGATTTCGGCTTGCCAATCCTCCCCTAAAAAGCCTTTATCTCCAATAACCTCAACGCCATTCAGATGGGCAAGAACAACTTCTGCGGCTTGCCGTTCATCAGTGTTGGCAGGTACAAGATCATAGACAATGGGTAAGCCATCGAGAGTGCTAACCATCACTAACTTGTAGCCGAAGTAAAATAATTTACGACTGGCGCAATAGCCATAGTCTGCACTGCCACGAAACTCGCTGTGTGATTTTGTACGTTTGTATCCTACGACAGGTACTGGTTTTGTATCAAGTAAATAGCGTCCTTCTTGCAATACAGCTAGCTCTCTTAGCCACTCACGGCGTAGTTCCTCTACTAGTAATCTGAGTTGGCGGGCACGCCGATTGAATTGGCTCTGACTTAACAATTCAGGGAATAAGTCACAATGGTTTGCACGTATAAATTCAATGTACTGTGTTTCTGCTGGATACGGAATATAATCTTCTGCAATCATCAAGCACATCATCTCACTGTCACTAAATCTTGGTTTTCGACCCACTTTTCCCACTAAGAATTTGCTTCCTTTTGCCAGATACCAATCATCTACTAACACATACACAATGGTCAAAAGCGTTTCGATGTTTATACTTGTCATGAGATGTTTTCACTTTTTGGTTTGTTTAGTCACTCACCATTCTTGAAAACATCCTCTCTTTCGTCAACTTCTATTTCACATCAGACGTGATTTACTTTAGAGATACTTCATGTCATGGATATTACATTACGAAAATTCACAGATATTAATCAAATAGCTTGATAGGCTGAATTTTGTAAAAATGGCGCACTATCTGAGATATTCAAATCAGATGCTAAGCGCACATCCTCGGCAAACCCTTTTTCAATTAGCTCGATGCCGGAGCCAATTTTTTGAAAACATCCATGTAAATCATTCCGAAATTGGCGAAAGCTATATTCAGCAGCTTGTGCTTCAATAGATTTTTCGCCTGATAAATAGTAAATAATTGCACCTGCACCGATCCAATCTTCCATAGAAGGGCGTAAAGAAAAATCCATCTCAAACCATCGTTCACCTGCTGGAATAACACTCACTCGTTTACCGAATTGTGATGCAGCTTGTGCTACACGCTTTGCATTACGCAGACATCCTGCAAATGTAGGAATAGTGCCTGTGATAGTCGATAATAACGATCCATTAGGAGATGGGAGAACAATTCTTGTCTTTGCAGGAATTGTCATCAATGATGTGGGTGACAAAGTATAAGCTGATGTATTCCGATCTTTTGTTGCTAATAGCGCTTTGTTTTTATCAGCATAATCGGATGCTGTCATTTCTGTTGAATAAAATGGATATACAATTGCCTGATTATCTACTGCTACTGCTACACAGGTTGAAAATGACAATACATCAACTATGATAATTGAGTCACTATCGGTTATTAGTGTATCAATACCCCGTTCACCCCATTCACATCGAATATTAAAATTATTCTGTTTATTTGCTGTTACCATCGCTTTATCCGTAATAGAGCTTTCTTTAACCTATACTATAATCCTATATCGCTCTAAGATAAACATAGCTGAAGCAAATACTATTAAGGAAAACACATGGCTGGACGTTACGATGTACTCAAGCGTGTTTTACAGCTTGACCCTAAAGACGATTGTCAAGAAATTACGTTCTTAGTCGGAGCATATGAATACCCTTGGTTGATTAAAAAATCG
>JBAUIA010000303.1:0-7993 GCA_049680565.1 Phototrophicaceae bacterium | reverse complement strand
GATTAAGAGGCTTATACTACTAACAACAATCGGAATCATATGTTTCCGATTAAGTTGGTTTAAATCTGGCAAAATACTATCCAATACCAACTCGCCTTTAATTTGCATTAATATCCATGTGGCTACAATTGCACCACCGAGTGTCGCTAGCATCACGACACCGCTAATAAATAGAAATGCTGTTCCGCCCGCAATTCCCAAGATAAAGAGACTAACATCAAAACTAGTTGCTTGTTTTTTAACAATTTTTAAGGCAGCAAAAATCATAATCCAGCTATAAAGTAAAGCAAGTGGGAAGCTATTGTAATTAATGAACTTAGCATAGACTGTTTCAAGTCGAGGGTCAGAAATAGATATGGGTGCCATAATTTGTAGTATGCGCCAGATACTAAAATTATCCCATAATCCAATCATTGATTGTATTGACCCTAAGAGATTCATCCCAAAAACGACAAAGATAACCATCATAGAATCTACGATAGGGGGATATTGTTTAGAAATAATGAGCTTTAAAATGCGATGTGTCCAACCAAATAAACTAAGTAAAATGACAACATTCAATATCGCAGATGCTAGGGGATGGGGTATGCTGAATAGATGACTAATTGCCGCAATGAGCGCATGAAATAACCAATAATAAGTTGCAGGTGTTCCTGGTAAGTAGGAATTATCGGGTTGTCCTACCCCATGTATTATTTGATTCACATAGCTTGCGTGTAAATCACCATGATATGAGATCTGTAATTCTGGTGAGTTCAAGAAAAGTAAAATTGAGGGGATAAAAATCACATAGGGTATCAGTGAAAGAATCTGTTGAAGTACCGAGCTTGATTGTTCTTCTTTTTCTACATGGACGAATTTCAGTGTAATGCCAAGTGATATAATTGCTGAGAGCACTAGTGTAATATCCCACATAATAATAGCTGTCGGTAAAAAGTAGGAAAGCAAGTAACCTGTTGCAGCAAAAATTATAAACGTAAAAGCTAACGTAGGATTCAAATAGTAATTTGCTAAACGCACACAAGTCTCCTAAAAGAAATATTGAAACTATATACAAACATGAGTATAAGGATAAAAGTTTTGAATGTAAATGCTATAGGAAATGGACAAACAGGCTGTATAAACACATTTGATTGCTAGAAATTATAACTATCTAAAAACACACCAAGTTATTCTTGCTTGATGTGTTCAATCATTAACTATTGATTATGACGGTGATGTGTTGATTTGCAACTAATCAAAATATCCTGATTATGTCTCCTTTGTTTTGCGATAAATATCATAGGCTTGTTGTATGAAGCGCATGAGGTCATCATCTGCCATTTTATAGTCAGGTGGCATCTGTTGCCGATTTTGCCAAACGGTGGCGACACCTGACTCCGCATCACGATCTCCTGCTGAAAACAGACGGATATAATCATCCATAATGGCAGCAAGTGCTTGAACCGCTTCGCTAGCCAGTGGTAAATGACGCACCGTTTCAAATTGTTGAATGAGATCACGCCAATCTTGTGCGAATTGCTCAAAATCAGCATCGGTATACTGTATCCGACGACTAGCAATCCCTGCCCATGCTTCATCCGTGAAAGCATCGCGTATCCATTCTGGTTGCGGTAACATCACAGCGTGGATAACTCGGTTGATGCCATCATTATCGAGCATATCTATATCAGAGCTATCCACTGAGAGCGCTTTTGCGAGTGCTTCCGATGCAGATTGCAAATTTGAGATTTGGCTATCAATGGCAGCTTTTTGTAAGCGCAGGGCAGTTTGAAGATCATACTGTGGGTTATCGAGTAGTTCTTTGATCTGATCGAGTTTGAATCCCATCCATTTGAGTGTCAGAATTTGTTGTAAGCGCAATAAATCCGAACGTTGATATAAGCGATGCTGACCATCCGTAACGGCAGATGGTTTCAGTAGATCAATGCGATCATAATATTGCAAAGTACGGACGGTGATACCTGCTAATCTGGCAAAATCAGAGATGCGATAGAATGTGGACATAGGCTGTTCTCCATTGCTTCAAGATACAGCCTACAGTATGACCTAAGGTCAGGTTCAAGAGGGAAAATGTTAAAGAATAGTAGCAATTATTTTGGCATGATGTCGCTTGGAATATTTGCAAACGAGGGATTGGCTTGGTCACGTTCTGAAATTAGAGGGATGTCATCTTGATTCCCCCAATCAATCGCAAAGTCAGGGTCATCCCATTGGACTCCAAATTCATCACTATTATCGTAATAATTATTGACGTAATAGATTAAGGTACAATCGGTAACAGCATAAAATCCGTGTGCAACCCCAATCGGGATAAATAATCCGATATTATTATCACCACCCATATTGATGGTTTGAGTTTGCTTAAATGTGGGTGAATTGGGGCGCAAATCGAGCAAGGCTGCCCGAATGATACCTTGTGGTACATGCCAATAATCAACTTGATTGAAGTGATAGTGTAAGCCACGCAAAACATTGGTTTTACTCTTTGAGCGATTACTTTGTAGCTTATCCCAACTGACTTCTGGAAACCATTCACGCCGAAAAATTTCACTAAATGCACCGCGTTCATCTTCAAATTCACCCAAGGTAACAATTTTTACATCTGCAATCAACTCAGATTCTTTAATAAAATCAGTCATCTATTATTATATTCCTACTCACTATTATAAGTGAAGGAAGTATAACAAAAAATATCATGCTATCAATCATGTCATATGAGTGAAATTTTCGTTTCATCAACAGCAGGTAATTGGAGCATCATGAATGCGATAGGTATAGCCAACCAAAGTCCTGATGCTGGCATCATCATTACTCCTATAATACACATAGTGAGTAAACCGAAGCTAAAAAACTTAGGAACCGTCCCTGTCTGTTCCATCATCCATTGTGTAACCCATCCCATTAAAAATAATGCGATACCAAACATCAAGAACCAGAATGCTGCATCACGCTCCCAATATGGTGGATTAATCGTATTGAAAAATCCTGCACGAAAAATATCTTGGAGTGCATCGCTATAGAAAAACAAACCTACAAGCTCATGTAAAACTGCAATTGCCATCAATATGATGCCTAGTCTATTACGCATATTGGATACCCTCCTGAGTACGCTGATAATCAACCCCTGCTTGCATCATGCTCTGGACAACGAGATGGTGAAACGGACGAATAACATTGAAGTAGATAGGACCTGCCCAGTTGTTATAATGCACAATTGTCCCAACATGAAAGCGACTTTTTCCATTTTCGAGCGGTTCTTGTGCAATTATGATATATGCATCAAGATGCTCATCATGCGCTGTCCCAATCCAATAGGCATTTTCTTGAGCAGAATATACTTGAAAGAAGCTCGACCATTTGTCTACTTCAAACGGAACGGTTTGGGGAGTAAATGTTGATACGGGAATATTTTGTTGTGTCATCCCTAATAAGCGCACAAAGCCCGAACGAATAGTATAGAGTGCTTTAATCCATATGGGATGGTAACCAAGCATCCCAACGATAAATTCTCGTAATGTGACTTCTCCTTCAATAGTTTTTACATCGAAATGGTCATCATCATGCAATAACTCCGATACTGCATTGATCTGTTGCAAATAGCTCATGATTTCCCCTTCACTTGAAGTGATATTGAAAGCTGTGTTAATAAACGATACATATTCTCTAAATCAGATAGTGCTAAGGCAGGCATCATTTGCGCGCTACCGATGAGTGTCGTATATTGCAAATGAGCCATTGATAATGCGTCTTCATCACTCGCATATAACCCACGTTGTAACTCATACAAAAAATTAAGTCTTTGCTGGTCAACACGCTCTTGATAAATTCGTGCAAGTGGATCAACCTGCGCCCATGCGCGTATGTTGACCTCATATGTGCCATAACTTGCGGTAATAAGTTGATGCAATCGTTCTAGTTTTTCTTGCGGATTTAATCCCTCTTGGCTCATTAAAATGAACTTTTTAGTATATTTATCTTCCCAGAAGCCCAAAATGGCATCTAAGAAGGCTTGCCGATTTTTAAAATGATGATAAAACGAGCCTTTTGTAACCGTCATTAGCTTACACATCGCATCAATTGTGAGAGCATCTACACCTTGTTCTGCTAAGACAATAAGCCCTTGTTCTAGCCAATCATTACGTTGCAAACGTGTCATATTTTCCTACTTTCGTAAAACATACCATACAGTACGGTATGTTGTCAATTGAGAATAATAAATATAGTGTAGTACATTAAGTAAAACCATTGATAGGTAAAGTGATCTTAGAAAATTATTAAACTCTAGGTTGGTAAGGCTTGGCGTAACTTGCGAATAAAATTGCCTCCCATAATGCCATCAATATCGGCTTGGTCGTAACCGCGTTCCAGTAGAACACGCGCAATTAAGATTAAATCCCCAACCGTTTCAAAGCCTTCAGGGGTTTGATCGGCACCGAAACCGCCATCAAAATCACTGCCAATCCCGACATGCTTGGCGCTGCCTGTCACTTGGCAGATATGGTCAATCACATCCGCGACGATTGTAATTGGCAAAGGGCGATCTGTGCGTGTCCATGTATTGCTGAGGAAGGCGTTATAAAGTACGACCCCCATCACGCCATCACGATCTGCTAAACGCCGAATCATCTCATCAGATAGATGACGATCACTGTCTTTAAAGCGCCTTGGATTACTATGACTTGCAATCAAAATACCTTCGTAGCGCTCAGTTGCTTCATAGAAAGCTTGCTCCGCCATGTGCGATACATCTAAGATTGCGTTAAAACTCGCTAAAATTTCCAGTAATTCATAACCGAGTTTGCTCAAGCCACCCGGTTCACCTGTACCGCCTGCATAGCGTGTTGCTTGCCATGATGTCCCGACAATCCGTACACCACGCTCATACCATTCTTCAAATTGCTTTGGCTCAAGGATAGGGTCTGCGCCTTCCATCAAAATGACTAAACCTTGCTTGCGCTCGCCAATCGGTTTATCCCATGATGCCAAGACATCATCTAAATCGTGTGCGCTACGAATCAGGCTAATACGGTCTGTTTCATCTGCCAGCCGATGATAATAATCAAGTTGTGTGCTGGCAGCAGCATATGCTGTTTTGGCATCTTTATAGCTTGGCGAAGGGTATGGGGTTGATAGGTTAAATTTACTCGTTTCGGGCGCAGCAAATAATGTCGAAAATGTAAGTGCAACGCGCCCGAGCAGCGCATCAGGCAAACCCAGCATCGCCTTATCCCAGCGTTGATTGATTTCATTTTGGCGATGCAAAATCGCACTGGTACGATAATCACGCCCATAACATGCCGTGTTCCAAGCAATATCTTGATGAGCATCTACAATTAGCATTAAGGTCATCCTTTAGATTTAGGCATTATCGCTAGACGCTAGAGCGATCTAGCTACACTTATTCGGGAAATAAAGCTCGCTTGACGGCAATTATTATATAATCGTGTCGTCAAAAGTTGACTTGAGTCAACGCATATTAAGAGTCACAGGCGGTATGTTATCTATTATTCGCATGATAATAGAAAAAAGCGTAGCTAGTCACACTACGCTTTTGAGCATCAATTGAGGGTTATTTTACAAACTTGGAATGGTTTCAATCGGGTCACTGCCCGCGATAATATCCATAAACGGTGCAAAAACCCAACCAACATAGCTGGTATTATTAGCGTTATACCGCACCATATACCAGAAATCTTGCCCACCTTGACGGGTACGTGCCAGAATTTCAACTGTCGCGCCCCAATCTAATTGTTCAATCCCTGCAACCCGTGCAGCACGCTGCGTTGGCAATACTCTAAAGTTCATGTTAGAGCGTGCAACAGCCGTCACTAATCCCGGTGGGTCATAAACTGTCGTGTAGGCATCCACATTGATAATAGGTAACGAGGCAGGATCATTTTGAGTCACTGCAAAATACCGTCCAGATACCCAACCCTGTGTATCAATATCATATTGGATGAGATACCACGTAAAGAGTCCTTCTTGCGTATTGCGTGCAATAATTGGATATGCTCCACCGGGACGCGCAATACCAAGCATCGTGCCACCGAGGAAAGGTCCTGAGCGCACCGATAAGCCTTGAACTTGTACAACTTCACCTAATGCCGCAGGCGGTGTTGTATCACCACCTGTTGCCGATGGTGTACCATTAGTTGCTGCCCATGAAACTTGTACGAGCGCATCGCCTGAATAATCCACATAATCCAGCACAATTAAGTACGCACCATCGACAAGATTGATAATCGAAGAAAATGTCCGCAACCCTCGGTTATCAATTGCACTAATAACGGATTGCCCGTTTATACTTAAATTGACACCACCATCTGCCACGACCAAAAATTCATATAGACCACCTGCAATGGTTGTATTGGCAGTGAACCGTGCCGAAAACCCATCAGCAGGGATACCCAGTAACGGTACGCCTGTAGCTGGGTTCGTGGGTACGCCCGGTCCCCAATTGACGCTAAGTCCATTTTGATAGACAACGAACTGACTCCCACCACTGAAATCTGGTGTGGAGAAAAATAAGCCTGTCCAAGGAACAGCTTGTGCTTGTACAGGTTGAGCAGGTATGAGAACCATACTGCCTAGGAATAATAACAGCCCTAAAAGATATAACGGATTGAGGTGTCGCTTCATCATTGAGCAATCTCCAATTCTTAATGCGTGAAAATTAGTGTTTAGCAGCGCTTTTATGAGTTCTAATTAATAAATAGGGACATCGGTGATATTGCCACGTACATTAATAAATGAGGCATCAACCCAACCAATAATGCCTCCATAGCGTATCAAATACCAATGATCTGTACCAGCCTGTACCGTGCGTGCCAAAAGTTGTGCTTCTGCACCCCAAGGTAAATTGCCAACTTCAGCAGTGCGCGTACTTGGACGAACACGAATATTCATAACTGAACGTGGTGCAATTGTCACACCTGTATCTGGTAGTATCGTTAAATTTTCAAAGACACTTGTTTCTTCAGGGAGTACAATCGTTGGAATACTACTTGTACTGCAAATCAAGCTACTCACTGCATTGATAAAACTCAAAATTGATGAATTTGTTGTTACCGCAATTGACGTTGGATCAGTGATAATGAAAGGCGCACAAGATGCTGTTAAATTGAGTAGCGCTTGCTGCGATATTGAACCACCGAAAAATTCAATTAATGTATCAAAACATGCAAAGGCTTCAAATGCTGAACCCGAAAAGTTAGGTGTAATTTGTGAGGCTAATTCAAGGGTTAACACTTCTGGTAAGTTACAAGAAGCGACTGTTGTACACACACCATAAAGATCGAAAACTAATTTTGCTTTATCAACAAAGCTAATTAATCCGCCTAAAGGTGTATTTTCATTAAGTCCAAATGCTGCACAAGTGCGTACCACTTCCGCGAATTGCTCAGGTGTAAAACTTGATCCCACACTTGCATTGAGTACATTTGCCACATTTGTGATACACGATGTTGCAACACCAGCATCGGAAAAATTCGGCACAAACGTCTGTGCAATATTCAACCCACCACTAGGTGGCACGGCACAATCACTCTGTGTAATATTGCCCAAATTCACATCAAGAAAGCGTCCCGATGCCCAACCCGTCTGACCTTGGTCATTGACGACTACTTTATACCATGTGATGTCACTTTCAGTATTATTCTGGGCAATGACCTCATAATCTTGACCTGGGCGCAACACAGCAACTAATGATGCCCCTAGATAAGGTCCTGTACGCAAAGCCAGCCCTGTAACACTGCCATTCACTTGTCCTGTGGCAACTGTTGGCGGTGCAAAATTGCCACCACCTTGACCATCGGTTGGTTCACTTGTGCTAAATAACGATTCTGATATTTCATCCCAAGTAATTTCGATGAGTGCTGCCCCACCGTAATCAACATAATCAAGGATGATACTCGCAGCACCACTCCCAACAAAAGCAATTCCTGTAAAGGTTTGCAAGCCAGTCGCGTCAATATTATCAAAGAGTAGATTA
>JBAUIA010000302.1:0-20436 GCA_049680565.1 Phototrophicaceae bacterium | reverse complement strand
TTTTCGCGGAATTTTAAACTTTTTGAAGCAACTAGACAGAGATATTCGACAATTTGCTACTAAAAGGAAGCGACGAACATCCCTGTCCACTTATGATTTGTTGAAACTTGTTCGGGCTTAGCTTAATGCCAATGTGCCGTATCTAGCCCTATCATATCTATCACATGTCTGATGCAAAATAGGATTAAGGAAAGAGGTCAATTTTTTCAGAATAGTAAGTAAACAACCAAAGCCAAAATTGAGCATACCCAGTATGCGAGGTAATCTGAAAATTCCTGTCGGGTAAAATTGTATTATGGAAAAGTCAATCAACCCAGAACAAGAGTTGAGCAAAGTGTTACACAAACTAAAATAATATATCCGTGATTTCAGAAGCAATGAGCAATGGGATATTCAGCTTGAAATTGTACAACGCGAGCAAGGACAGATGAGATTTATTGTTGAACCGTGACGATCAGTTGTCGAACGTACTTTTGCTTGGTTTGGTAAATATCGTCGCTTGAGTAAAGATTATGAACACTGAACCACCAGTAGCGAAGGCATGATTTATATTGCCTTCGCTCCACTGTCTCCACTTTCCCTTAGAACTTAGCCCCACTTTTTAATGGTCTCTGCTCTGATCCTATCTTGGTAATTCCATTCCCCATTTATCCTTTGACAGCGCCAGATAAGCCTTTGATAAATTGCTTTTGGAAAATCAAAAATACGATAATAATAGGGACAGTTGCGACCACAACACCCGCAGCAACCGTTCTCAAATTACCCGTGAACGCACCTTCAAGAAATGCCAAGCCAATTGGCAAGGTATATAGGGCTTCATCACGTAGCATCAGTAAGGGCCATAGGAAGCTATTCCACGACCCTACAAAGGCGAAAATTGCTAACGTTGCCAGACCCGGGCGAATGAGTGGTAGTAAAATACGCCACCAAATCCCAAATTCGCTTGCTCCATCAATCCGCGCTGCTTCAATGACTTCATTCGGGATAGATTGATACGTTTGTCGTAATAAGAAGATACCAAAAGCATTCGCACCAAAAGGAATCACAAGTCCATGCAATGTATCGGCAAATCCGAAGTAATTCACGGACATAATAAACGTTGGAATTAGCGTTAATTGCTCAGGGAAAATAAGCGTACTTAAGATCAAGTAGAATATGAAATCACGCCCTGCAAATTGCATTTTTGCTAAGGGATACGCTGCTAGAGAACTGGTAATCAATTGAATAGCAACCACTGAAAATGCCACAATAAAACTATTGATAAAATAGCGTGGTAAGTTTACATCTGTCCAAACACGGTAATAATTGGCACTCGTCGCTGGGAATGTATATGGTTCAATAGCTGTGCCTTCTAAGCTAGGTTCAATGGTCAATTGATAATCGCGCCAGAAACCAATCGTGTCTGAGGTTGCGCCTTCTTGCCAAGGTAAAACCGTATAGAACCCCTCATTATTGGCTTCACGTTGCCCATCCCCCCACCCGATTAAGCCCGGATATGGTAAAACTTCAGGTGGGCGACCTTGCCGAAAAACATTAGCGGAGTTAGGGCGCACACTCATCAACGCTGTCCATAGAAACGGTACAGCAGTCACTAACCCAACAAAAACGAGCACAATATACCAGCCTATCCTCAGAAACCATTTTCCAAAGCGACTTTCCCATGTGTGAGGTGCTTGTTTAATTTGCGACATCGCTATCGCGCTCCAATAATCGTAAGTTTATAATTGAGAAAACAAGTGTGATAATTGAGAAAACAACTGCAATTGCGCTAGCGTAACCGAGTTCCAAGTTCACAAAGCCTTGCCGATAGAGGTAAAACATCAATGTCAGCGCACTATCAAGCAAGCCCGCCGACCCATCAGTCATGACAAAAATTTCTTCAAACACTTTTAGCGCAGAAATACTAGAAATAATCGCAACAAAAATAATAGATGGCATAATACCGGGCACAGTAATATTAAGGTGTTGTTGTAAACGATTCGCGCCATCAATGGATGCGGCTTCATACAGTTCATCAGGCACAGCTTGTAACGCCGATAAAAAGATAATCATATAAAAGCCAATACCCCGCCAAATCGTCACCATCATGATCGATATAAGGGTGGAATCAGGATGTGTCAGAAAGTTAATCGGACGCTCAATTAAGCCCGTTGATAATAAGAAGCCATTGATTAATCCCGATGGTTCGGCAAATACAAATTCAAAAATCATGCCTACTGCAACAACGGATGTCACCGCAGGAATATAATAAATGGTACGGAAACATCCTACGCCCACCATCTCACGATTGACCACAATGGCAAGCGCAATAGATAAGACAATCAAAATAGGTGTAACCACAAGGTAGATAAATGAATTGCGTAATCCATGCCAAAATAGAGGGTCTTCAAATAAGCGTGTATAGTTTGCCATACCGACCCATTCAGGCGCAGTTAGCAAATCATAGCTTGTAAAACTAAGATAAATGGCTGCAAAGAGCGGAATAAACAAGAATACAATAAGAAAACTCATCGCTGGGATGATAAACCCATAGGCGATAAAGAGTTGTCGACGCTGGCGTTTTTTATAGCCTGCTTCAAGGTCTTGTGTAAGCTCATTGGGTGTCATTTTGGGTTGCACTGATGAAGTCATAAGAATTATCCAAAAAGAGGGAATGCAGGTTGCACTCCCTCAAATACTAATCGTCAGAGATTATTATTCGGCATTTGCAAGGATTTCATTGATACGGCTTGCCATATCATCCAATGCTTCTTGTGATGTTTTAACACCTAGTAATGCTGCTTGGAATTCACCAAGAACAATTTGCTCAATTTCTGATAAGTTCGGGAAATCGAGGATACCTGTGTTGGTTGCGTTCTGGAAGTATTCACCTGCCAACGGACGCAGTTGGTCGGTCAATGATTCGCCACCTTCGGTGAAGAATGGGTCGTTGTAACTTTCCAGATTGGATGAATAAATTGGAACTTCTTGTGAGAATGCTGTTTGTGTATCAGGATTGGTGACAAAGGTTGCAAATGCTAATGCTGCATTTGGATATTCCGTTTCTGCTGGAATGGTCAGTGTTTGTACACCACCAATGCTACGAATGTTTGCTGCGCCTGTGAATTGGTTATCGAGGAAAAGGCTCTCGAAAACGTCTGGGTTGTTTTCTTCAACAAGGCGGAACAATTGTGGACCGGTTTGCAAAAGTAAGATTTCGCCTTCGCTGAAACGGTCAATCATCTCACGCACATCATCGGTTAGGCTTTCACGCGGGATACAATCTTCATCTAACAAACGTTTGAATGAATCAAGGACTGCAACTGCGGCAGGGTCTTCATTGAAGATAACCGCACTACGGTCTTCATTGTAAATCGATACGCCATCACCGAGCATGACATTTAATACACCTAAACCAGCGAGTTCGCCCCATGCTAAACTATATGCGTAGTAAGCGCCTTCACTTTGTTCACGGACTTCACATGCGAAATCATAGGCTTCTGCCCATGTTTCTGGAATATCGTCGGCTGTGATGCCTAATTCATCTGCAATCAGACCGTTAACAGCCATAACATTGGAGAAAGCTAGATACCAAGGCACATGGTATGTAACACCATCAAATGTGACTTTTTCCCATGCGCCATCAACATATTGATCGCGTAATTCAGGGTAGGCTTCACCGAGCGCTGCATCAAGATCCATCAAGACACCTGCTTCAGCAAATTCAGCGACCCAACCATCACTCATATTGATAACATCAGCAGGATCGCCAGCCGCGAAACTGTTACGGATATTATCACGCGCACCCTCAGCCGGTTTACCTTCTAAGATGACAGTCACACCGGGATAAGTTTCTTCAAAGATGGTAATGATCTGTGTTAGATAATCTTCAAAATCAGGAGTTAATGCCCAAGGCCAAAAGCGGATTTCAGCGCCGTCTTCAACACCATCAATGACACGCCAGCGATCATAATCTTCATCAGATGGATTCCAAAAATTACCATCCAAATCACGATTTGGACGATCTTCACGTTCTTGTGCCAGTACACCACCCAATGTGGTGAGCAAGAATGCTAACACAAGCAACAAACTAAGTGCACGTTTCATTCACAAATCTCCTTAATAAAAATAGTCGTTATAGATTTCATCATCTGATAATCAGATGCTAATCCCAAAATTTAGTTAATGATCGGGTGTTGGGTATGAACCCGTAAGTAATAGCGACACCGATCACCGCGCACAACCGATTTAGAAAATTCAACAGGAATACGATCTACTGAATAAGCCGTTACACGCACTAACATTGCAGGGTCATTAAGCCCAACGTGTAAATGCTTTGATTCGTAGGCATTCGGCAAGGTTGGTTCCATCGTATGTTCAGCTTCAACAATCATCATGCCGTACAAAGATTCCAACAATTGATAAAGGCTCTGCCCTTCTAAATCTTCGTGCATCAGCGCAGGAAATAAGCCATACGATAGGTAGGAAGTTTCGATCATCAAGGGTTCATTATTCACAAGACGTAACCGCTTAATCATGATAAGTTTTTCGCCAAGATCAAGTCGTAAACGATTGGTCAGCACAGGGTCAGGTGTAATTAAATCACGCGATAAGAGTTTTGATGATGGGATACCACCTGATTCGCGCATGCGTTGGCTAAAGCCTGTTACGGTGGGAGTAAATGATGGAATGGATGACCGTTCATTGACAAATGTGCCGGCACCCGGTTTTTTAGATAGTAAGCCTTTATCCACCAAGGCATTAATTGCTTGGCGAACGGTCATGCGGTTGACAGCATAATAATCGCTCAGTAAGCGCTCAGAAGGCAACGCATCACCTGCTGTCAATAAATTATTGTCAATCAGTTCAATCAAATTATCATAAATTTGTTGATAAAGAGGAATGGATTGATCTAAATCTATTTTAAAATAATGTTCAGGAATCATTGTTATCCAAATTGGTCTATACCAGTTTGAATTAACTGTATCTAATTTTTTTTATTCTGTCAAATATTTCATTTGAGTGCTTCGACAAATGATGCTGTAATCAGTTGTGGACGTGTAATAGCAGAGCCAACGACAACTGATAAAGCACCGCATTCTAAGGCTCGCTTGGCTTCTTGCGGTGTGCGGATACGCCCTTCCGCAATAACAGGTACGTTTAGCAGTTGTGCCATTGTTTGGATAAGTTCGTAATCAGGACCTTCTAATTTGGGGCTATAAGCGGTATAGCCCGATAAAGTTGGGGCGACAAAATCAGCCCTTAAACTAACGGCATGCTTGGCTTCATCAAAGGTTGATACATCGGCTAAAACTAAGCGGTTTTGGCTATGAATGAGATTAATAATCGCCTCAATAGATTCGCCATCTGCTCGCTGTTGTTGTGTCGCATCGAGGGCGATAATATCTGCTCCTGCCTCAATAATCGCTTGGGCATGTTGGCGTGTGGGGGTAATATACACACCCGAATCACCATCTTTATACAAACCAATAATAGGCAGTGATACAGCTTGCCGTATCGCGCGAATATCATCAGGGCTATTTGCGCGAATCGCTGTTGCACCGCCCTCTTGGGCTGCTATTGCCATTCTTGCCATAATGTGAGCACCATGTAGGGGTTCATCTGCTAATGCTTGGCAAGATACGATTAATCGACCCCGTACTTGCTCAATAAATGATTCAATTGTAATCACTGTAAAACCTCGAATACTGCGGATTCAAATAAATTGCATAGCGTGTACCATGTGATTGTACTGTTGATACGGGTGGTATCAATGGGTGATGCAACTTTAAATGCGTTAATTGTATGAGCAAGTGCCTGTAATGTGTCTAAGTTTACATCATCCTCTAAAGGTTGGTTCATACCAATTTCAAGCGAGTGCCATCGTTGATGACCAGCAATGAGAATATCTTTGACCAATAACAACTGCGTTATCATAAATTGTGGATGCTCAATTGGGACATCGACTGCCCATGCAATCGGACAACCATAGCGAACTAATTGATATTGCAGTCGCCATATCAACCACTCATCGGCGCTGACTGCGTGGGGCGTTACGTGATGACGCATACAAAAATGTGCCAAATGCCCTGCTGCTTCACCAATTGCCCACTCAATCGGATGTAGCCGATATGCGCCGTTAGTTAAATGGGTTGTGCCGATATTTTTGCAAGCAGGTAGCAAATTTTGCATCATCTGTGGAACAATTGCTGATAAGGGTATCTGAAAAGGTTTAGTCGGTGCGTATAGATGCATATCAGGGTTACCGACACAACTATGCAAATCCATCGCATACCATCCAATGCCCATGCTATCAGTCATTTGTTTAGCGCGTGCGCCAGCATTGAAGGTCGCACTAATATCTTGCTCTATCACACGCTGCACAGGTACAATTCGGCGCGATTCCCGAATATAAGGTTGTTGTGTTAAACCATCGTCTGTTCCCATGATGTCAGGACGTAGTTTCATTTCAGGATAGCCTTTTCCGCCATCATCACGCGGACAGTCCGTTTGCAGCCAATACAAAAATCCTAAAGATAGATTTTTCGCCTCACGCAAGTATTTTTTTCGCTCTGTATCGGATGCATTTAAAATGTCACCGCCATAATAATCATTGCTGCCCCAATTAATCAGCGCAATATCGTTACCGCCTAATAATTTGCCATCATGAATCCGCCGATATGTCCAAAATGGCAAATAACCTTGTTCACTATTTTTGAACATATGATAAATTAGTTGCGTGCCATCACGTGCTATCGGATGCGTAGTATACGGTTGCTGCTGACGGAAGGCATCATAATGGGTCGGTTTCTCAATCGTATGATCCTCACCTTCACAATATTCTACAGCAAACGAATAAGTAAATCCTTGCACTTCTGAGGGTCGATAATCGCTAGTAGCGTGAGGCTCGTCAGTCATAGCGTTAGATTCCGCACCTGAAACATACGCTGTGCCTGTTACTGGCAATAAATCACCTGTATCACTGGCATCAAGGAAGTAGGTAGCATCAATACGAATGGCTTGCTTATCATTGATAGTTACAACAATTTGATGAATACGATGCTCGGATAGACTCACATCGGCGGTCTGTATATGCCCTTGTATCATGCGTGTCGTGATCTGGTCTTGTAATATGTTGAGGGCAACATCTGGCTTAAAACATAGGCGACTCACCCACCCATTACCGGGATTAAGTGGCATGTCGCTCCCGAGTACCGAGTTCGTCATGATGACAGGGGCGTTGACTGTTTTGATATAATGCTGACGGATGGCATCCCGTAATGCAAGGTATTGTTGGGTTGCGCCAAAGGTTTCGATGTAGGCATGTTCATCCAGCGCAGAAACCCCTTGACTCGTCATTTGACCGCCGATCCAATCAGCTTGATGCACAAGCACCACATCCAAGTCAGTCTCTAAATTTTGAGACGCAATCACGGCTGCACAAGCCCCCATACTGCCCCCATAAATCACTATATCGCAAGTGATATGCTCAACAAACTCATAGTTTTTTGCGCTCATGAGCGCACCAAATCAAAATCAACTTCAAATGTACGATGCCAAGGTAAATTGACATTTTTTAATTGCCAATCATCACTGAGTGGCGCAAGCGTGGGCATCAGTGCTGCTAATTTCTGATGAATGCGTGCAATTGTGCTTGCTTCATTGGTTGGAGATGTATCTCGCAAGCCTGTTTCTGCTTGTAATTCATCTCGGATCGCTTGGCGTACTAAATGTTGATAACCCCAATCTTCGATGAAGCGGTGTAATAAAAAATGTTGCTGTGCAAGATGTTGTTCTGGAGTTGATGCAAATGATGCAGCGACTCCCTGCGCCAGCGCCACACCAATGGTATTGCCTGCTGTATTCCATGCGCCATATGCTGCCAATTGCTCAATATTGATAGTTGCCAGTAATGCGTCAATGAGCATAGGATCACTCCCATTCGGATAAGCAACATCACACAAAATGATGCGTTTATCATCTGTCAGCCACGTTTGAATATTGCCTATAAATTGCTCAAGATACGGTTGGCGGCGCTCATACTCACGCGCAAAATGCTCGGCTTCGGGGTCATATTCTTGTCCTATAGCTGATGGTGTATTAATAGCGACAATAAAATCTGCTTGTGTTATATCATCTGTTATGATGCCACCAATCGCTTTTATTTGGCGTTCGATAGTCAGTGATATTGCCCCATCTTCATAGGGCGCAATGCGTGTTTTATCGGCTTCAATTGCATAATAACAATAAAATTTAGGGGTTCGCTGTGCTAAAATCGCACGCATTAGTAAGACACATCCAATTTCATCAGCACCGGGGTACATTAATAAACGCTCATCGTGTGCATATAGCCGATGCACCCATGTTTTGAGCCATGCTTTTTCTTGTGTGCCGTAACCATATTCGCTGGTATCATCTGAGCTAATCACCAATAAATCGAAAATATCATGTCCAAATAATTCTAATAAATGTAAATTAACTTGATGATTACGTAAGCGCCGTAAAGTGAAATCATGGATAAGTTCAGCAGGGATTTGATCGTGCAAAGCTGCTAAGTCGCTATCAACAACTTGCCCTAGTTGTTGGCGATGTGTCAACTGGCTATAGCGATACAAATTAACCCCTTGCGTATCCCAATAAAGTGGTTCTTCTACATTGTTATTGGCATTGCTGATACGAGTAATGACACTGAACGCCAATATTTTTAGCTGCGGATAGGCTACTTTTAGATCACTAAGTTCAGTGAGCCAGTGTGTAATCACACTTGAGGATTCATCACTAATGCGCGATGCGATTAAGCCACCCGCAGCAAATTGCTCACAAGATATGATTAAAATATCAGACTGTTGTGCTTGTTCTTCTAGCCAATTACGTAATTGGCTACGCTGACTACTTTCCCGTAAGTCGCTCAAAAATGCTAATGGAGGCAATACAATATCAATACCAGCAATGGCTGCAATCATCTGTGGATAGCGCGTATTAACGGGTCTTTCATCAAGTGGTAATAAGGCAATTTTCATGCGTGGGTTAATCCTTTCCAAGTCAATATTGCAGCACCCACTCGTCCTGCATCTTGACCTAATTGTGCTTTTAAAATCGGCGTTTGGCGCACACTTTTCAGTTGATAGTGTGTAATTGTTGTAACGAAAGGTTGCCACCACAAGTCGCCGATGTGAGGTACACCACCGCCAACAATCACAGCTTGAGGGTTTAAAAATGCTACAATAGGGGCAATCGTTGCTCCTAAGCGTTTCGCACCTGTGTCAATAATTGACTGAGCAATATCATCGCCTGCCAAGGCACGTTGAGCAATAATTGGCAAGGGAATGCGTGTGGTACGTTGTGTTTGTTGTTGATATTGGGCTTCTAGTGCGATGCCCGATGCTGTGGATTCAATTGTGGTGGTAGCACTCTCGCGGATATAACCCATTTCCCCTGCGCTGAACATTGCCCCATGCCATAAGTCGCCATTCATGATGATTGCGCCGCCAATCCCCGTGCCGACAGTCATACACAATAAATGTTTGTATCCTTGTCCTGCGCCGATTATGTATTCTGCAAGTGCCATTGTACGAACATCGTTCTCAACAAAAACAGGCAGATTCAGCGCAATGTGTATGCTGGCTGCAATCGGTGTCCCAATCCAATGGGTCAAATTTTCGTTGGCATCAAGGACAACCCCTTTTTCAGAATCAATTTGCCCTGCTGCACCTACCCCTACCGCAACAATCGTAAATTTAGGATTTTGCTGTATTAATGATCGGCATAGGTCAATCACAACACGCAAAACAATCGCACCACCTTCATTTGCAGGGCAAGCGACAACTTGTTCTTGTACACTCCGATAATCGTCAGTCAGCACACAGCCTGATATTTTAGTGCCACCAATATCAATCCCAATGACTGCTTGCATCATGCCTCCTCATTGAGTACAACAATCACGGTTAGCACCTGATAAGCACTCAGGCTCAAGGTGACTTGATTATCAAGAACATCGAGTGATGATTTTTGCTCTTCCAGAATATTACTTATCCATGCGTTTTGGATGGGCATTAATGCAGATAATAGGGTTTCAGATTGACTGCCTGATGTTTCTCGTAGCCTTAACACGATCTGATTAGACTCTTCCGCACGTTTAATCGTTTCGATAAGGACATTCGGCGATCCTTCAGTAGCAAAGAGTGTTTGGGACATTGCCGATTTTGTCCCCGTTCCAGCCGTTACAATCACAGGGTGATGTAAAGCAAGTGTCTGTTGCAGAGCATCATCATAGCCTGATGCCACTAAACTATAGGTGAACTGATGCACGCCTAAATCTGCGGTTGGATCAGGATAAGTTGCTCCTTTAAGCAAGGTCAGGCGTAAGCAATCCGCTTTGTAATCAAACCCATATTTACAATCCGATAGTAATGCCAAGCTATGCTTACCTGAGCGCAAGCGAATATATCCTTGAAAAACTTGTTCATAACTCGCAGTTTCCCATGATGTATTACGATGCGTCGCAATTCGCTTTTCGCCCCATTGCACGCCAGCATACATATCTTGTGGATGAAAATTCATCGGGAAGGCAACTTTGAGCAACATATTGCGTTCTTGCCAATCAATGTGTGTTTCAAAATCGAGGCGTGCGCTATTACGGGTCATACGAATATGCTGTGTAATGGTGCTGTGCATCACACGCCGTACAATTTTAAGTGTTACTCTTAGACGACCTGTTTCAATTATCTCTATCTCATGAGCAGCATCAGCAAACCATTGTTTATCTTCAAAGTCTGGGTCAATATTCCACGCATCAAAGTGTAATGGGCGATCTTCAAATATTTGAAATTGATTGCCGTTCGCAACAATACACAAATCATCTGTCTGACAATGATACAGTTGTGTGAGTGCGCCTGACGCATCGAATACAGCACGGATAATGCCATTATCAAGGATAAACTGATTATCAATTGCTGTGATAGAGAGCTTGTCTTGTGGCACGCTCGTTTTATCAGATTGTCGTATCAAAGGCAGGATACTGTGGGGTGGCATCTTGATAGATTGTAAATCAATCAGCGTTCCGTATGGCGTTGTTTGTGTTATGACAGGTTGTTCATTAAATACAAGGATTTCATCATCTGCTAGATGGACATCTTGCCATAATGCCAAATCATCACGCACAATACCGACGGTATTGATAAGTAAAACATCTGCGCTTGATTGTTTTGCTATGATCGCCAAGGCATCATGACGAACATTAGACATCGTATCGGTGAATGTATCGTAGGTTATGCGTGCCTCATCATAAACTTCTTTAATGCTACTCCCCGGTAAAATATCATGGAATTGGTGCAGCAGAACATGAATCCAACCTGTATCTAATGCATCTTTAGGATAATCATAAGTTGTATCCGTTAGTAACGCCCAAACAGCTAAATATTCAATATCATGCAAAAGCACTTCCGCTTGATGATTGGCGCGTTTAATCCATGCTTGGCTGGTATATGTGCCTTGATGGGTTTCGAGATATAGACCGCCATCCCATATAGGTAGCTTATCACCATATTGAGTTTCAATTGTGTCAAAAAAATCAATGGCTTGCGTCGGTTTTACATTTGGCACACCGACGAAATCTTGCAAAATTTGTAAATTATCGAGCATTTTAGGAGTAGGTCCACCGCCACCATCGCCCCAACCATATGCCATTAACGCATGACGCATGGTCGGTTTATCATGTAGGCGTTCCCATGTTTCAATAGCTGCTTGTGCATTGAGGTCAGCGTTATAGGTTGGCATTCGCAGCCAATGTTGCATCGGCGTTGGTGTAAAATGAGCGATAAGTTCTGAACCATCTAAACCGCGCCAAATGAAAGTATCATGGGGCAATTCATTCGCTTCATTCCAACGTAATTTTGTCGTAAAGAAGTAATCAATCCCTGCTTGTTTCGCAATTTGTGGCAGTGTGTACGAAAAGCCGAAAGTATCAGGCAGCCATAATATCCGTGAAGTTAATCCAAAATGCTGCAAAAAATAACGTTGTCCATACAAAAACTGGCGTGCTAAACTTTCACCAGAGGGTACATTACAATCGGCTTCAATCCACATACCACCGATTGGTTCCCATTGCCCTGCTACCACTTTCTGCTTGATATTCTCAAATAGATCAGGAAAATGTTGCTGTGCGTAATCGTAGAGTTGGGGTTGGCTCTGTACGAAATGATAATTCGGGTAGCGATTCATCAGATCAATCGCTGTGTGAAAGGTTCGCACAGCTTTTCCGCGTGTAATATCAAGTGTCCATAACCAAGCTGTATCAATATGAGCATGACCAACAGCATGAACAGTCATTGTATCGGGGTGCTTGAGCGTCGCCAGCGCTTGCTGTAAAGATGTATATGCAAGACGAACCGTATCGTAGAATGTATCATTGATTGGATGACGGCTATCAATAGCTGCCAAAGTTTGGCGTAAGATTGCCAGTAGCGATTTCCCTAACATTGACTCTTCTGGCAATTGAATAGCTGTATCTAAGGCAATTCGTGCCAACACACAAAACTGATGCGTTGGCTCATCAACGACAGCTAAAGAACACTCATTAAGATACAAATGGGGACGCGGATCACCAAATAATGAATCGCCTATGCCTGTCCAACCATGTAAGTGTAAATGATGGGGAGTGTGATCTTTATAATCCATTGGTAGCACAAGCTCGGAATGACGCGCATCAACCGCCGTAAAGGTTTGACCATCAATGTAGATGAGCGCTTCAGGATGTGCTTCAAAGGCATCCTTTGCATTGCCAAGCGGTAAATGTAGCACAATTCGGCTATTTAAATCCCATGTTTCAGGGATTTGATAATGTGTACGAATCGCGTAATTTTGATTCCATTGACCCCAGTATTGCTCATACGGCAATGATTGCCAACTGAGTTGCTCCCAATCTTGAGCTAGATTGCTGGTGGTTTCAGCAAATTCTAAATCGGGTAATAGCACCCGATGACGATAGCGTAATGATTCAATAAAATTGAGTTGATGCGTAATTTTTTCACGGATAAATTGTATAGTCATAACATCCAACACTTAAAATAAAATTGGTATATACCAATATATCATCAAACCCCTAAATCTCGCTACTAATTGCTTGATATTCTTATTCGAGTACATCAAAACACGAAATGTTAAATATCATATTCAAACAGGCTACTAATCAATTAGAAATACCCCAATCCAAATAACAGACATACTGACTACATAAACGTTAATTTCCTCTGATATATTGTTCTGCCTATTTTGCAATTCGACCAGATCAATCGCCAGAAGATCAAAAAACTTGACAGTAATATACTAATTGGATATAGTTTACTTAAACGTTTAAATAAATTATTTAAAAAGGCTCTTGCAATAATGGTGCAACGTTTATGGTCAATTAAAGAGTATCCATTTCATCCTGAAAAATTGCGATACTATGAAACAATATTTGCAATCGGCAATGGCTATTTAGGGACACGCGCTAGCTTTGAAGAAGGTTACGATGGCGCAACACCTGCAACTCTTATTCATGGTATTTACAATCACGCGCCTACCATGTCCATTCCTGAACTCGTCAATGCACCTGACTGGACACCGATTGATATTACCGTCGATGGTACACCTTTTAAACTCATCACAAAATCAGATAATGCCCTCAAACCCGTCAATGGACTCGTGCTGGGTTACGAGCGTAAATTGCACATGGATACAGGCTTACTACGGCGAGAAGTGCTATTCCGTGCAGCAACAGGCGCAACAGTTCGTATTACATTTGAGCGTTTTGCGAGTTTGGATAATGTCCATATCATGGCGCAGCGTGTCATCATCACTGCAATAGATGGTACACCAACGGTCACTTTAACCGCACGATTAGATGGCAATGTCACCAATGCAGGTCATCAACATTGGCAAGATTTTGAGACAGCTATCAACGGATCAATTACCACATTACATGGCAAAACCAACCAAGCAAATTATGCCCTTGCATATGCTTCAACTTTAGTTACTGATGGTGCGCTAACGCATACTGAAGCTAAAAATACAGTTTCATCGCAAGTAAAACACCAATTTGCGAAAGATGAAACTGTCACGATTGATAAATTGACAGCAATTGTTACCAATCGGGATACAGATAAGCCCCTCGTAATGTCAACAGACACACTCAATAATGCGGTCACGTTAGGCTATGATACGCTTTATCAAAATCATAGCGCCTGCTGGCAACACTATTGGGATATGGCTGATATTCAAATTGAGGGTGATGATGCTGCCCAAGTCGGTACACGGTTTACAATCTATCACACCTTAATTGCTGCACCACAACATGATGAAGATGTCAGTATCGGTGCTAAAACCTTATCAGGTTTAGGTTATAAAGGTCATGTTTTCTGGGATACAGAATTATTCATGTTACCGCCGTTCACCCTGACAATGCCTAATATTGCACGCAATATGTTGATGTATCGTTATAATCGCCTTGAAGGTGCGCGTCAAAAAGCGCGTGAAGAAGGTTTTGCGGGCGCAATGTTCCCTTGGGAAAGTACCGATACAGGCTTAGAAACAACCCCAAAATGGAGTGATCCTTTACCACCTGATAACGAGCGCATCCGTATTTGGACAGGCGATAACGAACAGCACATCAGCACAGATATTGCCTATGCTATTTTGCAATATTGGCAATGGACGGGCGATGATGATTTCCTGACACAATATGGTGCAGAAATTGTGCTAGACACGGCTGTTTTTTGGGCGAGTCGCGTGCAGGAGATGAATAATCGTTATGAATTGCATGACCAAATAGGACCTGATGAATATCATGAGAATATTAGTAATAGCATCTTTGTTAATCGCATGGTGGTCTGGCATTTAGAACAAGCCTTAACCTTATTAGACTGGCTCAACACCCATGCAGCAGACAAAGCAAGCCAACTCATTGCAGACTTAGCAATTGATGCAGCGCTTATCACAAAATGGCAAGATATAATCGCACGGATGTATATTCCATTTGATGAGGAAAAACAAATTCATGTCCAATTCGATGGGTTTTTCGATATGGAATATATCCCTGTTCAAAAATATGAACCGCGTGTGGGAGGTATCTGGGGATTTCTTGGTCATGAACGTGCCTTACAATCCCAAGTGATTAAACAAGCCGATGTCGTGATGTTGATGGCATTACTTGGTGATAAAGTTGGCTCTCGTGATGTCTTAATCAATAATTGGAATACCTATTATCCGCGTTGCGATCATGGCTCATCGCTTAGCCCTGCAATGCACGCTTGGGTGGCAGCCCGTTTAGGTTTAATTGATGATGCCTATCACCTATTTGAACATGCCTATAACATTGATCTTGAAGATAACAAAGGCAATGTGCCAGATGGTATTCATGGGGCTGCAAGTGGTGGTTTATGGCAAACCCTTGTATTTGGATTTTGTGGTTTACATCTCAAAGATGGGCAACCTACGATTGATCCAAAATTGCCCACTCACTGGAAGAAACTATCTTTTAATGTCGTCTATCGGGGACAAAAATATCCTTTCGTCGTTGCACAATAACCCCCGTTTGAAACGACCCTCTGGTTTGTAGGGGCTTTTTTTAGCGAAACAAACTTAAACGTTTAATATATCTTAATGAGGAGTTTTTTAAATGTCACATAGATTACGTACTTTTATGATTGTCGCAATGCTTGCGATGATCGCTAGTGTGGTTGTCGCACAAGATGATGTCATTACCGTTCGCGTGTGGACAAGTTCATCCTCCCCTGTCGAGAATGAATTCAAAGAGGCACAAGTGGCTGCCTTTGAAGAAGCGAATCCCGGAATTGAAATTGAATTGCTGATTTCACCTGATTACGGCACACAAATTCGTGCAGCGTTCGCCAGTGGTGACTACCCAGAGGTATTTTCAATCGGACAATTTGACTTCCCACAATGGCAAGCTGATGGTTTATTAGCAGCAGGTGGTGATTTGATCGAAAATGCAGATGACATCTACCCCGGTCTGCGTGATGCCTTCACCGCCGATGGTGAACTTTACTGCCCTGCAAAAGATTTCTCGACACTTGCTTTACTCTATAATATTGATGCCTTTGAAACTGCTGGCATTGACCTCCCTTCCGAAGATTGGACATGGGATGATATGACAGAAGCTGCTGCTGCTTTGACCACCGAAGATACGGTTGGCTTTAGTGCTGCCGCAGATAAATTCCGTTGGATGGCATTCTTCTATGCAAATGGTGCTGAACTATTTGATGCAGAAGGCGCAGTCGCCTTTGATAGTGATGCAGCAATCGAAGCACTTGCGTTCTACCAAAGTTTCGTAGCGAATGAAACAGGCGCATTGCCTAGTGATCTCAATGCAGGCTGGAATGGTGAAGCATTCGGGCAAGGCTCAGCAGCCATGACCATTGAAGGTAACTGGGCAATCGGTTATCTCAACGATACCTTCCCTGACATCAACTGGGGTGTTGCAGAATTACCTATTGCACCATCAGGCGAACGTGGCACACTCACATTCACTGAATGCTGGGGTGTTAGCAGTCGTGCAGAAGGCGACTTAGCCGACGCTGCATGGCAAGTTGTTAACTACTTCACCAACGAAGCAGGCGCAACAACCGTTGCAGAAGCTGGTTTCGGTGTGATGCCTGCACGTATCAGCATTGGTGATCTGTGGTTAGAAACTGTCGGTCAAGAATATGCTGCCTATGTTGCTGGTGCAGATTACGCAGTCGCGCCGATCTTCCCATTAGGATTTGCAGATTTCGATGCTGCTGCTAATGATGCCACAACTTTGGTGATGACGCTTGAAGAAGATGCTGCTGATGCACTCTTAGATGCGGCAGATGTTGCGCGTGAAATTCAAGCAGAGATGGAATAAAAGTTATCAGCTTCACTAGATAAGAATCTATATTGGGGTGAGTGTTCTTGGCTCATCCCAATCCTCAAAATTATTCAATTTTAAGCTAAAGGTATTTATTATGGCAGTTGCAAGCAAGCCCAACGATACAATTGTTACGACTAAACAAGATCAAAATCGGGCAGACACTATTGCAGGTTTAACTCTTGTTGCCCCTGCCGTGATTATCTTCGTCGTTTTCTTAATACTACCTCTAATCATGGCACTTTATTTTAGTTTTACAAACTGGTCTGGCACACGCCCACTCGATCAACCTGATGCTTATCAATTCATTGGTTTTGATAATTATCAACGTTGGGTTGTCGATGGTCGTCGGGTTGATGATTTCTACCGTGCTGTCCGTAATACTGTTTATTATGTGGTCGGTGTTGTCCCAATCCAAACAGCACTTGCTTTAGTTTTAGCTGTTATTGTGAACCAAAAATGGCTACATGCAAAAAGTTTTTTCCGAACAGCCTTTTATTTTCCATCCATTACCTCCTCAATTGTGGTGTCTTTTATTTTCTTGTTTATGTTTTCGACAGGAGGACCCATCAATGCGGTATTGGATGCCGTCATACCGAATTACGAAAATATCGCGTGGACAACTAATAATGATGGTATTTTCCATCTGTTGATTGGCAACTTCGGTATCACGGAAGCATCTGTCGGCGGATGGGCACAAACTGAAATTTTTGATATTGATGTTTGGGATTGGATTGCTGGACCGAGTGTCGCCTTGACAACGATCATGGCATTGGCTGTCTGGACAACGGTTGGTACATTGATGGTGGTCTATCTCGCAGCGTTACAGGGAATCCCATCTAGTGTGTATGAAGCTGCTGAAATTGATGGGGCATCAGGTATGGATATGTTCCGCTTTATCACCCTACCTCTGCTATCCCCGACGACCTTTTTTGTCATTACAGTGGGTTTGATCGGTACATTCCAAGTATTCGACCAAATTTATGTGTTACAGAACGATCAAACGGCACGCACGACAACATCTGTTGCCTATCTTGTGTATGCGACAGCGTTTGAAGGCACAAGTCCGAATCTCGCTGAGGCATCCGCCATTGCTATCGTGCTATTTATCATCATTTTTTTCGCTACTATCCTCCAACGCACCTTTGTTGGCGGCGATCAAGCCAATACGTAAAGGAGATTGCTCATGACGACACAACCCACACAACTTTCGCAAGGCAAGGCAACTCTACGTCGTATTTTAGGCATAATCGGCGTTGGATTTTTGATATTCTTTGCGTTTATCGAAATTACCCCGTTTATATTAACCCTTTCAAATTCGTTTAAGTGTGATGCTGCGGTGGAAAATCGTCCGATTCCGTTTATCCCAACATTCAATACGGTATCATGCCGTAATGACGCAGGTGAATTTATCTCCGCAGATGAACAAGTTGATGGTTTATTCTTCAACCCATCAATTGATGGCTATCGTAAAATATTGACTGACCAACTGCCCCGTTGGACATTCAACACGGCATTTTTATCAATTATTGTCACGATATTGCGTTTACTTTTCGATTCGGCAGCAGCTTATTCACTGGCACGCTTGCGCTTTGTTGGTAATCGCGCCATTTTCTTCTTAATCCTCGGGACAATGATGATACCGGGTGTTGTATTGCTCATCCCACGCTTTTTGTTACTGAAACAACTGGGATTACTCAATTCATATCAAGGCTACATCATTGTGTTAGCGGTTGATGCTTTTGGTATCTTACTGATGAAGCAATTCTTTGAATCCATCCCGATAGAAATCGAAGAAGCAGCTATGGTCGATGGCGCAAATCGCTTTGTGATCTTTTTCCGTGTCGTTTTACCAATGGCTACCCCTGCTTTGACAGCACTGACGATTTTCAGTTTCCAAGGTAATTGGAATAACTTCATGGATGCGCTGATTATCTTAGGCGGTAATCAAGACCTGTATAATCTACCGCTAGGCTTGACGGTTCTGCGTGGTTCAGGGCAAGATATTCAGTATGATCTTGTTTTAGCAGGGTCTGTCATTACAACCTTACCGATGGCTGTTATCTTCTTATTCTTCCAACGGTATTTTGTAGAAGGTGTGAGCTATAGCGGTCTAAAAGGTTAAAGTATGCGTATTGTGCGCGTTTATTGGCAGAGTATCAAACATCTTAACTATCGAGGCTATATCTATGTATGGGCGAACCTGCTTTGGGTCGTCCTTACAATTTTGGTATTTACAGCACCTGCTGCTTGGGTCGGTTTGATGGTTTTAACGCATCGTGCAAATACCCGTACAAGGGTCACATTAGATGATTTTTGGGATGGCTTCAAAATACATTTTTGGCGTGCCACCCTTAATGGTGTGATCTCATTGCTTGTTTTTGGAATTAACATTTCCAATTTATTGGCATATACCCCAGTTGATTGGCTCGGTAACGTCATTGCAATGATCTGGTTTTTGACCTTATTGATTTGGATCGGGATGCAATTGTATTTGTGGACAATCATTGAAGAGATGGCAACACCTTCATTATGGCTAGGGTATCGTAATGCCTTCCTGATGGTTGTTCGTAATCCCTTCATAACACTTGCATTGATTATAGTTACACTAATAACACTCATTGTTAGTATCTTTTTACCGCCTCTTATCTTGCTCCTCACAGGGAGTATCATCACTGTTTTTGCTGTAATAGCTACGCTGAATTGCTTGCAACATGCAGGGTATCAAAATACTGAGCATCATATTCCAATTGAAAATCGCATTTAGCGATCCCTCATTATTTCTTTGCGATAGATAGCGATAGATCGTGTTATCATAAGAATTCTGATTCCACTAAGGATAACAATGATGACAACAATCAAAGATGTTGCAAAAGAAGCAGGGGTTTCGATTGCTACCGTATCTTATGTGATGAATAAACGCTATGAATTAATCAGCGAAAAAACACGCGATCATGTTCTAGAAACTGCTATCCGCATGGGGTATCGTGCCAATACAATTGCGCGTAATTTACAATCACAACGCACGAATTTATTAGCATATGCGTGGCATAGCAATCCAGCCGATCAACCTAATATGGTCATGGATCAATTTATTTATCAATTGGCACATGCTGCTGAAAAGTGCAATTATCATCTGCTGACATTTACCCATCCTAATAATGACCCGATTAAAGTTTACGAAGACCTGATCCATTCAGGACGGGCGGATGGTTTTATGCTAGCAGGAACAACACATAATGACCCTCGTATCGAATTTCTGATGAAGAAAAACTTTCCTTTTGTGAGTTTTGGACGTGCCAATCCTGATTGGGATGACCATTATCATTGGGTCGATACAGATGGGACAGCAGGCATATACATCGCAACAGAGTATCTGATTAAGCAAGGACACGAGCGAATTGCATTTTTAGGCTGGCCCAAACATTCTCTCAGTGGTAATTATCGCTTATGGGGGTATCAAAATGCGATGGCTGATTATAATCTCGATGTGCCAGATAGCTTTATCATCTATAATGATTACAATGATAGTTCTTTAGATAAATCATTTACAAGCTGGCAACAACTCC
>JBAUIA010000301.1:0-2203 GCA_049680565.1 Phototrophicaceae bacterium | reverse complement strand
AAGCTATTGATGAAAAATTATCTTTCTTAGAAAGATAAATCCTCTGACGGCTGAAAGCATTTCCATCCAAACATCAACAACAGAAAGTACCCATATGAGCGACCCCTATATTTTTATCAGCCATAGTAGCAAAGATAATAATGCCGTTGCTGAAATTGTCGATGATTTACAGGCGCATAAGGTGCAGGTATGGGTTGATTTTGATCGGCTAGAAAGTGGTTCGCAATGGCTACAATCCATTCAAGGAGCGATTGATGAATGCGCGGGTGTGCTGATTATTTTATCGCAGCATTCACGCCGTGCCGATTGGGTCATGCGTGAGTGCTTATACGCGATGCAACTCAGCAAGCCTGTCTTTATCGCCTTAATTGATGATGTGCCTTTACCGCTTTTATTGGTGGATCGTCAATTTAATAAGCTCGTGGATGATTACGAAGAAGGCATTGTACGCTTGATCGAAGCACTAAGCGATGCACTGGCACATCCACCGAAAAAGATTGCACAGCATCCCTTACCTGATGGTGTTTCGATTGATGCGAATGAGAATAATTTTTTCGCATATTTGGCACAAATGGAAAACGGGGATGATCTTGCAACAGTAGCGCGTGATCTGTATACGTGGTCACAAACACTCGTGAGTGATACCGAATTTTCGGGACGTTTTCGCCCTGCGCTCCATGCTCGGCAAACAGTGGCTGATAAATCCGTTGCTGTATTTTCAATATTGGCATATTTACGAAACCCTGCTGTACAAATCCCATTTGAATATTTACGGAAGTATCCGCCATTTAATACCAAAGCCAGTCGCATGAAAATCCTCAAGCGCTTAGAACGCTTACTCCCCAAAGATGAGGGGTTTGAGGCTGACCGCATTGACCGCCGTCCTGCAATACCGCTAGACTATTTATTAGGCGATGCCACACGCTTAGAAGCATTCAAAGGCATTGTCACCGATATTGTTGAGCAATTGCGCCAAAACGAATAAAGGAATCGCACATGGAACATAAGAAAAAGAAACTCACAGGGCAACAAGGCGAATTGATGCGGGCGCTCGATATTACGCATGATGATTTGCGCGCCAATGATAACGGTGTCATTTCACCTGAGCAGCGAGAATCGCTCGTGAAACGCCAAAATTATCAATGGAAAGAATACAATGTTATCGGCATTGCGATGACCTTATTTGGATTGATTGTGCCGACGATTGCTTTCTTCTCTAGTGAGGGTAATCTTGATCGTGATGCAGTTATTGGCATTAGTGTATTGGTGTCTATTTTCATGTTGATTGGTGTTACTAGCTTAGGCTATGGCTTCTTAAAACGCCAGCAACTCCAAACGGATTTGAATAACAAGCAAGTAGCAACCACACAAGGGATTGCAGTCGTTAATATCAGTGACGAAGAATCTATCTTAGAGATTAACGGCATGAAGCTCAATGCGTCTCAAGATGTTTTGCGCCGTATCAAACATCTTGATGCCTATGTGATACATTATTTGCCCAATACAAAAACGATTTTATCGATGGAACATATCGACAACGATGATAATATCCGCAGCGATTTCGCCGTCAGTGAATTAGATGATACCATTGATGATGCTATCTATATGATAGATGAAGAACCGCAATCACTATCAGATAACCTGTAAATAATACGAGACATCCATAATGGAACATAAGAAAAAGAAACTCACAGGGCAGCAAGGCGAACTCATGCGCGTGCTCGACATTACACATGATGATTTACACGCAAACGATAACGGCACAATCACCCCAGCGCAACAAGCATCCGTCCTTAAGCGTCAAGGGTATCAGTTAAAAACACCAACTATCTTCGCTACTGTATTTGCAATGTTGGGCATACTGATGACTTTAGGTATCTTCTTTGAGCAAAGAGCAGAAGGTGATGTTTCCGTTATTGGGGTTATTGCTGTCCTTTCATTTTTCCTTGCAGCCGCCGCTATTCCTGCTCTATTCGCATTTTGGAAACGGCAATCCCTCAAAAATGAACTTGCTAGCAATCAAGTAGCGACCACACAAGGAATTGCAGTTGTGAGCATTGGCGAAAATACATCGATGCTAGAGATGAACGGCATGAAGCTCAATGCACCTGTTGCTGTATTACGGCGCATCAAACATCTTGATCGCTATGTGGTACATTATCTACCAAAGACCAATGTTATCTTATCGATGGAACATATCGAC
>JBAUIA010000300.1:0-2111 GCA_049680565.1 Phototrophicaceae bacterium | reverse complement strand
GTACAGGTAACCGACAAAATTGTATTGGCGGTCGGGCTGCTATATTGTTGAATGCTACGTCTTATTTGAATGGTAATATAGTTGCATTTAGAGGTAAAATTGAACTTGCTGGCAATGGCTTTATCCTCAATAGCTGTATGAGTGCTATAGGCTTTCAACAAAATGGTAATAGGGGTTCTGTCTATCGCTGTAATCCTGATACAAGTACTTCTAATAGCAATTTTGGACTTGTAGAATAGCGATTGATTCATTCGCATCGAATGCTTATCCAGCTATCCTAAATGTGATAGCTGGATAATTTTTCACAGTCAAACGGTCAATAGATTACTTAACAAGAGTGTTATCCATTAATTTATAATAAATTTTGTAGACTGTTTTCTAAAACTGATATAAAAATTAGCATGAAATCTGTAAATCTTCCTCAATTAAATCGTAATATAATGTAATTATAACGACGTATAGTAATTCTGACCCCTCGTAATTGTCTTTAGAACGCTAAAAAATTAATTCTATTGACAATTCTTTAACAAAATGATCTTTAAAGACCTCTTATGACGCTAAATTGATAATAAATAAAGATAGTTTCATAACAACATGATTTCTTAATTCTCGGGTATCCTTAATGTATAGTTATAAATCATCGTTAAGGGATAATACTTCATGAGAAAACCAATATTACATCGTGCAGCAGAGCAAGGTCAGGCGATTGTGTTGATCGCTGCCTTGATGGTTGTTTTAATTGCGTCCGTCGGTTTGGCGATTGATGGCGGTGGCTTGTTCTTGCTATACCGTGATGTACAAAATGCGACTGATGCAGCAGCATTGACATCCGCATTTTCACTTTGTACAGGTGATAATGTTGAAGAAGCAGGCGCTCGCAGTGCGACCCTCAATGGCTTTACCGATGGTTTTAACGACGCAACAGTTATCATTGAAAATCCTCCTGTAACGGATACACCGACTTCAAACGCTTATTTAAACGATGATGATTATGTATTCATCAGAATTACAGCACAAAAACCATCGTATTTCATCCAAGTAGTCTATCCCGGTGATTTAGGTGTTGCTGCACAAACGATTTCAAGATGTAGTGGTGGTGCTGATTTCGGCTGGCCACCAAATTCAGCGACAATAAGTTTATCGCGAGGGTGTGCGGCAAGTAATGGTAGCGCGAACACAGGTCCAAACCGTGCAACTGGTGGTGGTTACTATCAAACTGTTGGGGGTGGCATTTATTCTAATTCTAGTGGCTGTGGAGCAGGTGCTGTAGAAGCAAATGGTAATGGAGCTACAATTAAAGCTGGTGGTTACGGTATTTGTACACAAGGCGGGACTATTAACCCAGGAACAGGGACAATTGAAGCAACAGAAGGTGGCGCAACGGTAGATCCTGTCACAGGAAATCCAATAATATGCCCAGTTCCACAAATTATGGATGATGATCCTCTAGGGTCACTAATACCAGTTCCTAATTGTGCTCCCGGTTCCAAATCCCTTAGTACAGGTACAAATTCGCCCGGTACATACTCTAGCTTTGATACAAATAGTGGAATATATACCTTAGAGCCGGGTATATATTGCATCACAGATGGTGATGTATCATGGAAGGCGACACTTAGAACAGATAACCCTTCTTTAGTACCAGGTGCTGGTGTTTTCTTATATTTTCAAAATGCATACAGGGTAAGAAACACTGGTAATGATGTTAATTTACAATTGTATGCTATACAAGATGAGTCCAGTGACTATGCAGGTTTATTGATGTGGTGGGCAGATACTGGAAACTCAAATAGCGATGCCCTTAATTTCACTGCTCAATCACAGGGTGCTTTGACAGGTACAATTTATGCACCATATAAACATTGTAACCTATCAGGGCAAGCAGGATTGGTTCTGTATGGACAATTCATTTGCTACTCATTTGATAATAATGGTGGTAGTGGTTCTATAATTTACCATGAGCCATCTTTAGTCTATCGTATTCCACCAGCTTTTGGGATTATCGAATAATCTCGTAGTCAGCTAATCAAGTCATACAGGAGAGCGTCTTATACAAGGCGCTCTTTTTTTGTTGTCTGGTGTTGGCAAGCGACAATCTCGCTCAAGATGGC
>JBAUIA010000299.1:0-10185 GCA_049680565.1 Phototrophicaceae bacterium | reverse complement strand
ATGAGTTTGGTCAATTGGCAGAATCGTTCAATACGATGGCAAGCGAAGTGCAAAGTGCTATTCAGACGGTTGAAAATCGTAGTCGATTTTTACAATCAACGGTGGAAGTCGGTACTTTGGTAACACGGATTAATCAGCAAGCGGAATTATTGCCTGCGGTTACAGATTATATTCAGTCACAGTTTGATCTGTACTACACACAAATCTACCTCTTAGATGAAACCAAGCGTTACGCATTACTCCGTGCTGGTACAGGTGATGTAGGTGAGCAATTATTAGCTAGAAAGCATCAACTGGATACCGATGGACGTTCATTGGTGGCAACGGCTGTTCAGACACGACAAGCTGTTTTGGTGACAGATACTGCTCAAAGTGACATTCATAGAGCTAACGAGCTACTACCAGACACACGCTCAGAAGTCACAATCCCACTGATTATTAGTGGTGAAGTTTTAGGTGTCTTGGATATGCAGGATACGGTTGCAGGACGCTTCAATCAAGATAATTTGAGTGTGTTTGAAGCCATGGCGAATCAGTTAGCATCAGGGCTTGCCAGTACCAATGCCTATGACGAAATCGGGAAAGCAATTGAACGTGCGGAACAATTGAATGAGCGCGTAACCAAGCGTAATTGGCGCAACTATCTGGGTAGCATGAGTGATGGGCAAGCTGTGCAAGTTCAATTTGATGCCTATGGTGATAATACCCTGAAGCTCATCAATGATGATGTCACATTGCATGATATTGCGAGTTATTTAGAAGATCAGCATAGCTTGAAACAAACGATTAAACTCGGTCAGCAAGATATTGGTCAAATTGTCATTCGTGAAGATGCTGAACGGCTTTGGACGAGTGATGAACGTAACTTGATCCAAGGTGCTGCTCAACAACTGGCACAAGCAGCCGAGCAATTCCGCGCCTTTGATGAAACCGAAGCAGCACGCCAACGGTCTGCTAGCTTGTACGACGTATCACAACGCTTATCAGAAGCAAACTCGATGGAAGACATCCTCAATACGCTGGTAAAGATGGATGTTGCAAAAGGACTTTTCAGTGCTTGGGCAATGGTGTACGAACATGGTGAAGCAGGGCAAGCGGATTGGGCAGATGTTGTTGGTGTTGTTGGGGATGATAGTTTACGAGTTGACACCCGTTTCTTCTTGCCAGAGTTCCCACTGACACGCTTGTTCATCAATAAAAATAGTCGCCCTGTGTTGATAGGTGATGTGCATACAAGCCAGCACATTGACCAGCACTCATTAGAATTATTTGAGCAGACGCATATCAGCAGTATAGTGATTTTGCCACTCAAACGTGGGCATGAAGATTTAGGCGTTATTACCCTAAACTGGCAAAATCAACAGCAATTTACCGAAGGACAACAAGACTTTTTCCGTGCGATACTGACACCGATTGCAACCACGATGAATAACTTGATGTTGCTCGATCAAACGCAACGCCGTGCAGTTGAAATGGAAACAGTAACGCGCGTAAGTACAACTGTGTCATCACAACTGAATCTGGATGTTCTACTGCAATCCGTATCTGATCTGACGCGCCAACAATTTGATCTGTATCATACGCATATTTACTTGCTCGATGCTGAAGCCCAACAATTGGTCTTATCAGGTGGGGCAGGTGCTGTTGGGCAACGGATGATCGCTGCCAAGCATCGGATTCCACAACAGTCAAAAAATTCAATTGTGGCAAAAGCTGCACGCGAAAGACAAGGTGTGATTGTTGACGATGTGACGCTTTCACCTGATTTCTTACCGAATCCACTACTCCCACAAACACGCTCTGAAATTGCTGTGCCATTGATTGCTGGTGATAAGGTCATCGGTGTCTTGGATGCACAATCGCGTAAGGTCGCCCGTTTTGAGAAAAATGATATTCAAGTGTTTGCAGCGCTCGCCTCACAAGTTGCTGTAGCTGTAGAGAATGCGCGTGCCTTTGAGCGCGAACAACAAACGGTTGAACGCTTACGTGAAGTTGACCAATTGAAATCACAATTTTTGGCGAATATGAGTCATGAATTGCGGACACCGCTCAATTCAATCATTGGCTATGCGGGTATTCTCTATGATGGTGGTGAAGGCGAATTACCAGAAGATGCTTTGATGGATATTGATATTATCCAACAAAGTGGTAAGCATTTGCTATCCATCATTAACGATATTCTGGACTTGGCGAAAATTGAAGCGCGTGAGCTTAAACTGCGCCTTGTGCCACTCGAAATTTCTAAAGTCTTAGATGAAGTTGTACGCTCTGGGCGTGTCTTAGCAGAAGAAAAAGGCATCAGTCTTGAAGTGGTTGAAGATACAAGCGTTGGCTTAGTTTCATCTGATATGGTACGTACACGTCAAATTATCTGGAATCTTGTCAGTAACGCTATGAAATTTACAGAAGAAGGGGGCGTTACCGTCCGCTATGGTATGCACAATGATAAAGAACTCTATGTGCGTATTGAAGATACAGGTATGGGCATCCCATCCGATCAAATTGGGCAAGTCTTTGAGCGTTTCAGTCAAGTGGATGGTTCATCAACCCGTAGCGCGGGGGGTACAGGCTTAGGCTTAACGATCACGCGTGAATTAATCCAAATGCACGGCGGTGAAATTTATGCCGAGAGTGAAGTAGGTGTCGGTTCCACATTCTGGTTTACACTACCTATTATGGTAAGTGAGCAAGCAACTGAAACGACAAACTAACGGTATTTACGATATTTAATTGTATAATACATCAAAGCGGTAGATTATTATCTACCGCTTTACGTCATTATATAGTGTGACATCATGATTGAATTTTAAAACAGGGTCTGTGATTGTATAGATTTTGTATAAAACTACGCTTCGATATGTTTTCAAAAATATGAAGCATCTAAATTGAATACCTAATTTGAGTAAGATGGATAAACGTATGGCACATGATAATCATACAGGTAGAATTCTTTATATTGAGGATGATACTGCGCTGACATTTTTGATGAAGCGTATTCTTAGCCGTGCTGGCTATGATGTTGATATTGCAAATGACGGTGGCACGGGTCTCCTGATGTATGAGAGCAAAATCTACGATGTCTTACTCGTTGATAATAAGCTGCCAACTATGACAGGTTTAGAGATTTTACGGCGTTTGAATCACGATCTTGATAATCGCATACCGATTATTATCTTGACGGCTGATGGTGATGAAGACCTTGTGAGCCAAGCACTTAGCCTCGGCGCGAATGATTTTGTTATCAAAGATGTCGAGGGAACATTTGCACGCTTGATGCCTGTCACCATCAAGAAAGTGCTCTATCAGCATCGCTTTCGTAAAGAGAAAGACATTGCTGAAAAAAACTCAAAGTTAGCAGCAAGTCGCTTCCAGAACCTCGTTGAAAATATATCCGATATTATTTGCGTTGTCAGCGCCCAAGGTACTGTAGGCTATTTGAGTCCATCAGGGCATAAGTTTATTGGAAAGGCTCATCATAATGCAACAATGCTTGATTTTATTCATCCAGATGATCGCTCGCAGATACTCAATAAAATTACTGAATTATCGCGCATACGCAATGGATCAATTACTTTATCAGTACGTATCAAACATCATACGGACGTGTGGCATTGGTTTGAAGGCACAGCGACAAACTTACTAACTGAACCCTCCATTCATGGGATTGTCGTTAACCTGCATAATGTGAATTCTCTCCAGCAATCCCAGCAAGCGTTGGAACAAGAACGTAACACACTCCGCACCTTGATTGATGCGATTCCTGATCGTATTAGTGTCAAAAATCGACAAGGCGATGTGATTTTGATGAATCAACAATCACGCGCTGAATTAGCTGCGGTAAGTGATACGGATTCACTCTCCCTAGATGATACATGGCATCGCTTGTCACATAGCTTGGATTTACAAGTGATACACGAGCAGTCTGCTATCCTTGGACAAGAAGAAAAAGTTGATGATAAGTGGTATCGTATCAACAAAATTCCTCTACAAGATGCAGCAGGGGATGTATCAGGCATTGTGAGCATTGAATCGGATATTACAGCGCGTAAAAGTTACGAGCAGAATATTTTATTGCATAATCAGCAATTATTAGGTTTGCAGGTAGCGAGTTCAAAGATTACATCGAGCTTTGATCTCAGCGAGATTATGCAAGCCTTGGCACAAGAAATTGTTAAAATTACACACTACGAAATTTGCAGTATTTCTCGTTGGGATAAAGACAATAAGACCCTAGAGACGATTATTCGCCATACTGCAACTGGGAACATGAGACTGCCTGTTAATGAAAACTATGTCGTATCAGATGATAGTGTCGTTTTATCAGTATTGCAGTCTTGGGTGGGTGTGCAGCTAACTGTGAATGATCCCACATCTGATGCAGAATTGCGTCAGGAGATGGTTCACAATGGTGTCCAATCGTTGACACTCATACCCATTATTTATGATAATGAAGCGATTGCGCTGGCAAAAATTGAGGATACCCGAGAAGAAAAAATATTACAAAGTCATGAGTTGCTTGTCGTGGAATTATTATTACATCAAGCAGGTATTGCTTTTGAGAATTCAGATTTATATGAAAAAGCGCAAGCCGAAATTGCCCAAAGGCAACGTGCAGAAATAGCATTGGTTGAGAGTGAGGAGAAGCTGCGCTCAACGGTATCTTCGTTAGATGATTTGCTATTTACGATTGATGAAAAAGGGTATTTCCTAGAGTACTTCCAACCAATACGAGCAAGTTCTAAGTTATATATGCCGCCTGAGCTATTTCTTGGCAAGCATTATCAGGATGTATTGCCCCCTCATATTGTTGCTAAATTAGATGAAGCAATTGAACAACTGAATCTTACGGGCGAGGTTCAGCAGATTGATTACCCGATGATTACTGCTGATGATGAATTTTGGTTTAGTGCAAAATTATCGCTGCGATATGATGCGAAGGGTGCGAGTAATGGCTTTACTGTTATCGCGCGGGATATTACGCAAACCAAATTAGCGCAAGAAGATGTGCGTCGGAAAGCTCATGAGATTGAACTATCGTCTCGGCGATATCAAGCACTTTTTGAGCAATCGCATGATGCGATTCTGATTATGGATGAAAACGGAAAGTATATCGCTGTTAATCAACGTGCGGTTGATGTTTTTGGATATTCCCAAGATGAATTTCTCGATCTGTCGTTTTTGTCGTTATTTCCTCAAGATGATGCGACTGATGCTTCTGCGATGGTGTATAACAACAGTGATTTTGAAGATGCGCCGAGTATCCTAGAATATCACTTTGCGAAAAAAGATGGCACAGTTTTCCCTGCTGAATGTTTGATTGAATTTGTGTGGGATGATAAAGGTGAAATCTTACATATTCAAAGTATTGTGCGCGATATTACCGAACGTAAACGCTTTGAGCTATTCTTGTTCAAACAGCAAGAGCGCCTACAAGCCCTGCATACAATGGCAACGACTAATCTGACGACTGCTGAAGAAGTGCTAGTGAATGCCCTCAAGATTGCCTGTGAACTTTTAGAAATGGAAGCGGGCATCATCAGCCAAATTCAAGGCGGTCAGTATGAGATTCAATATATTCATACAACAGAATTAGAGTCTTTAAAAGCAGGGACAATCTTGCCAGTAGAAGAGACATTTTGCGATTTAGTCTATAAAGAAGAGAGCCTCATCACGATTGCACATGCAAGTGCCGATGAGACTTTTTCGCAGCATCAATGTTATGTGCGATTAAATATTGAAAGTTTTATCGGTGAACCACTGCGATTGAGCAATGCAGTCTACGGAACACTGAGTTTTGTGAGTACTAAACCGCGTTCGATAGGCTTTAACCAAGCTGACGAAAGTTTTATACGTTTGATGGCACAATGGGTTGCCAGTGTTTTAGAACGTGATAGCGTTGAACGCAATCTGCGCCAGAGCGAGGAGCGTTTCCGTGTGATGTTTGAGATGGCGCCGATTGGTATCTACCTTATGACCCTTGATGGGGTCATTCGACGTGCGAATAGTGCTTTTACAACGATGTTGGGCTATAAAGAGAACGGCTTAACCAATACGGATATTGAATTGCTATTGCACCCTGATGAGTCAATTGGGGCGTTACTCGAAGGTACAACACAAGAACAAGGCATGTACCACAACGAACAACGCTTCATTACTAAACAGGGGCAGGTTGTATATGTGCTTTTGCGAGCAATTTGGTTACAAACCACCATCCAAGAGCCATTTTATTTGATGGGGCAAGTGATTGATATTACTGAGCGCAAGCTAGCCTACCAAGAGCTAGCGAGTCGTATCAACCAACTCGAATTACTGCATCAAGTGGAGACTGAATTAACGCAAACGCTTGATATTGATTCCGTATTTCGTTTGGCGGTGGATACCGCCATGCGCTTTAGTATGGCAGATTATGGCTACATTGCGCTGAAAATGAATCAGCAACTGACAATGGTTTACTATATCGGTACACCTGATGCTAATATGCACGGGCGTATCATCCCTGAGGGGACTATATCATGGCGCGTAATGAAAAACCAAACAGGCGAACTCATTAACAATGTGAGGCAAGACCCTGATTATGTTTCGAGTTGGGATGGTACAAAGGCACAAATCACATTACCATTAACCTCATCAGGACGTGAATTAGGCATTTTAGGCTTAGAAACCGAAGACCCAGAGAATTTTACACAAGAGACATTTGATTTCCTCACGCTTATTTCGCGGCGTATTTCTTCCGCTATTGATAATGCAGAATTATTCGCACAAACACAAGATCAACTCGGTAAATTAACAGCGTTGCACGAACGCCTGATGCACCAAGCGACGCACGACCCCTTAACAGGATTACCGAATCGTGCCTTATTCCAAGAGCGTTTAGATGATGGCATTTTATCCGCGCAAGCTAGTAACGAGCAAATTGGTTTGCTGTACATTGATCTTGATGGCTTCAAGGGTATTAATGATACATTAGGGCATCCGATAGGTGATAAGGTCTTAATTGAAGTGGGCGAGCGCCTACTCGCTTGTCTTCGTGAAGAAGATACGGTTGCGCGTATGGGCGGTGATGAATTTACAGTCATTTTGCCTGCCATTCCTAGCAAATCGCAAGCATATGATGTCGCAAGGCGTATTTTGACAGCGATTCGTGAGCCATTTATCTTATTGAATGCCTCGCATTATATCAGTGCCAGCATTGGGCTGAGTTTTTATCCATTTGATGGACGCGATAGCAATGAGTTACTGCGTAAGGCAGATACGGCACTGTATACCTCTAAGGGTGCAGGTAAGAATATGTTCAATACTTATGATACTATCACCAATCGTGCTGTGATTGAATCGGTATTGATTGGTAATTTATTGCATCAGGTGCTGGATAATAAGGAGCTTTCGATTCATTATCAACCACAAGTTGCCTTAAAGACGGGTAAAGTTGTTGGGGTAGAGGCACTTTTACGCTGGAATTCACCGATAAAAGGACGGATTGGACCCGATAAATTTTTACCGATTGCAATGGAAGTTGGGATGTTGATCCCAATTACGAATTGGGTGTTTAGCGAGGTTTGTCGGCAACAAGACGAATGGTGGCAAGCAGGTATCCAATTCACAATGTCTGTAAATATTGCGATTCCACAATTTCAACAAGAAGAATTTGTTAAACTCATCATGGATATTGCTGATCAGTATGACTTCCCGAATGAATCGATAGAACTTGAAATGACTGAGCAATTGATGTTGAAGAATCTTGAGCAAGCTGCCGCAAAGATTAAGCAGCTACGCACATCGGGCTTTAAGATTGCCCTTGATGACTTTGGCACAGGTTATTCATCGCTGAGTTATCTCCAAAAATTGCCGATTGATACACTCAAAATAGATCGCTCATTGATAATGGATATTGATAGTGATGATGAAACGTCTATCAAGAGTACCGCCATTATTAAGGCGATTTTCTCTTTAGCCTCTACTTTGGGGGTGCGCTTAATTGCAGAAGGGGTAGAAACAGTATCACAGAGCGATCATTTAAGAGATTTAGGGGTACATATTTCACAAGGATACCTCGTGAGCAAAGCCTTACCGCCTAAAGATTTTGAAACATGGTACGCGACTTATCAAGCTGAAAAACAACTCTAGGGATAGGATTAAAATGCTACCTGAACTGCACATTTCGGTATTATTAGTTGAGGATAATGAAGGGCATTATGTTCTTACACGCGCGCAATTAGAAAGCTCAAAATTTATCACATATGACCTTGATTGGGCGCTTGATTATCAGACCGCTTTACAGATGATTGCTCAAAAATCGTATGATGTTTGCGTGTTAGATTATGATTTAGGTCGTCTAACAGGGCTTGATTTTGTACAAGAAGATATTGTCAAAAAGAGCGAAATCCCCATAATTTTTTTGACGGGTCGTGGTAATGATGAAGTTGATTTTGAAGCGATGCAACGCGGTGTCATTGATTATATTGATAAAACACAAATGAATGCCAGCACCTTAGACCGCGCATTGCGCTATGCTGTGCAACGGAGTCGTAATACACAAGCGGAGAAAGATCAGAGTACATTTCTTAAAGCCTTAATTGATATTATTAATGCAGCCAATAGCACCCTCGATTTTGATGCGGTTATTACGCATATTTTAGATAATATCGCGCCTGTTATTCCTTATGATACAGTTGATTTTATGCTGGTCGAAGATGATTATACGCGGGTCACACATTGTGTTAATTATGGATCTGAGGCACTGAAAAAAGATATTCTTGCGTCGCGCTTTAAAGTGAGCCAAACCTCCACATTTCAGAAGATGCAACAGACTCAGAAGCCCTTACTCATTGCGAGTGTGCATGATTTTGAGGATTGGATTGACATACCACAACAAGAAATCCAATCGTATTTAGGGACACCGATCTTCAGCACGGGTGATCTGGTGGGATTTATCAACTTAACATCGACACAAGCAGGTTTTTTTACGGAACAACATAGCGAGCGTCTATGGATATTAGCGCAACAAACAGCATTTGCGGTTCAGAATGCGCGTGAGTATGAACGCGCTCAAGATTTGGCAATTACCGAAGAACGAAACCGTTTAGCGCGTGAATTGCATGATGCCGTATCACAAACGCTCTTTTCAGCGAGTATTGTAGCGGAATCATTGCCCATTTTGTTGGAACAAGACCCTGATGAAGCCAGAAAAGGCTTGGCACATCTATCGCGCTTGACGAAACACGCTTTATCAGAAATGCGTAGTTTGCTAATTGAATTGCGTCCGACTGCTATCGTAGAAGAACGCTTGGATACATTGATTTTACAATTGGCAACGAGTATCCTGACCCCTATGAATATCAACTTTTCCTTTACTGTAGAAGGGGAGGAGCGTATCTTACCTGATGATATACAAATCGCATTTTATCGTATCGCAGGCGAATCTCTGAATAATATCCAAAAACATGCGCGTGCTAAAAATGTTACCATTAACCTTAAATGTGATAGTAATGATGTAAGGTTAGTGATTGCAGACGATGGACAAGGCTTTGATCTTGGGAAAAAATCTGCTTCGCGTTTTGGGATTACATTTATGAACGAACGTGCTGAAAAAGCAGGGATTGATTTCAAGATTGAAAGTGTATTTCATCATGGTACAACGGTGCGTGCAACTTGGCTTACTTATTAACTGATGTCAAGATTTTTTGTACTGAGTGCTGTGCATTGAGTGCTAAGTAAGAATAAAATCTATTTTTCTCAGCACTCAGACCTGTGAACTCAGCACTTTTCATGCTCAAAACTTTACCATAGTGGCTCAATTTGACCATCTTACGTAAGGTCAGTTATTAATCATAAAAGCCACACCCAAGATGGTATGGCTTTTAATCAATTCAGTTCATTTTGGGTAACGGTTCAGCATGTAGTTATAGCGACCCCTGACAGCAGTTAATCAAGCTGTTGGAGTTTCTGTTCAATATCATCCAAATAGACCATAATTTCATTAACTTCTGCGCCACGCCCGATGGTCTCTTTCATATGGGTGACAGTTTTTTCGGCTATCATATGCGTGCGTTTATATTGACGATTACGCTCATTCAAGCGAGCTTCGACTGCTTCACGCGCTTTAATTTGTTCACGGAGTTCAATTTCTGTCATCACAGATTTTGCGAGTTCACGCACAATTTCAATTTCGTGTTGTGTCCATTGACG